>JAQBOK010000291.1 GCA_028288085.1 Mucilaginibacter sp. | reverse complement strand
CAATGCCATTTGATGCTTTGAACGATAATAGAGGGGGGCTAGATATAGAAGTTCCGGTAGAGCTAAAAGACCTTAATGGAAGATTATGTTTTGTTTACACAGTAATTCATGAATATGATGGATTCTCAACTAAATCACTGAAAGATAAAGGAATGCCCGACATAGGTCCTTATGTGCCCTATTTAATATATCCGGTTGACGATAGCTGTAAGCTCAATAAAGTTTTGTCTAAAAAATACATGGAGGAACATTATGTTTTCGCTGGATTTGAATATAGCGAAAACATAAATATATATTATCCTCGCGATGGCGGCAAACCTCGCATATGGAAAAAAGTATACTACCATTAATCCAATCTTACTCATTATCCTTAATATTGTCTGCTATGGGCTTTCTACAAATTCCCGGTTTGGGTAAGGTGCATTATCACGAGTATGGCAGTGGCAGTAAACCATTACTGGCCTTCCACGGTTATGGCATGACAGGGAAGCAGTTCCACGTATTAACAAATTCAGTGTTAAAGCAGTACCATGTTTATGGTTTTGACCATTTTTTCCATGGTGAAAGCGAATTAACAGGCTGGACAGAAAAGCAAATATTGGAAGGAATGCCCAAGTCTATGGTGCGTGCTTATTTAGATGAATGGTTTAAAATTTATGGCAAGCAAAAAGTTTCTGTGATGGGGTATTCCATTGGCGCTAACCTGGCACTGGTACTGGTTGAAGAATTCCCTGAGTTGATAGATGAAATTATTTTAATGGCTCCTGATGGCTTGTCGATTTATAAGGGCTTTCAATTTTTGATGCACCGGCCAATTGGCAAATACTTTTTCGGGCGGGCCACCAAAAGCAAGTGGTTGGCCCCTTCTCTGCTTAATAATTTAAAAAAAGTTCGGTTTATTGATGACAGCCTTTATCAGATTGCCTATAACGAGATAGATACCGAAAAGAAAAGATTGGATGTTTATTATACCCTAAACTTACTTAGGCAGTTAAAACCGGACACTAACAAAATATATAATTTGATCAATCAGCATAAAATTAAATGCACATTGATATTTGGCCGTGATGATAAATTATTCCCAAAATCGGCGGCGATGCCCTTTATTGCCAAATTGGATAATGCCAAAGTGCATGAAGTCCCTCTAGGTCATTGGCTGGTAGTGCCGGCATTGGATGAGTATTTAGTAAATTTGTCTGAATGATACCTGCCCGGAGAAATAATTTACTAAGCAACTGGTTTGCCCGTTACATGCGTTACAGGATGCGCAAAGCATTTAACCAGGTGGTGGTAATGCCCTTTACACCAAAGCCGGGGCACTCTATTCTTTTACTGTGCAACCATTTTAGTTGGTGGGATGGCTTTTTTGGTAATTACCTTGCTTATTGGCACCTCAAACGCAAGTTATACATTATGATGCAGGAAGACCATCTGCGCAAGCGGATGCTGTTTAACCTGTTCGGGGGGTTTTCGATTGAAAAGGGCTCAAGAGAAACTATTAAATCACTTTGGTATGCTGCCGACCTGCTTAATGACCCCGCAAACCTGGTAGTAGTTTTTCCACAGGGCGAACTGATATCGAACCACGCCACCGAAGTAACCATTGAAAGAGGAATAGAGCGTTTGATAAAACACGTCAAAGGGCCCTGCCAGATTGTTTATTCCTGCGTGCTGATAGATTATTTTGAAAGTCTTAAACCATCTGCTTATATCCATTTATTTGATTGCGGTACTGCCGGAGAAGTATCATTTGATGAGTTAATAAAAAACATCAGCAACTTTCACCTGCAAGCGCTGAAAGCACAGGTAAATGTGGAACACTGATTGAATTTTGCGGTCCATTGCTTAACTTGCAGCTAATGATCCGCAATCAAAAAAACTTCTTTATCCGGCTGTTTCTTCACCATTATACTCATTGGATAGTTAGCCGTCATTTCCACCAAATTTTATTTAACCAGATCGAAATAGATAAAAACAAGTCAATTTTATTAATAGCCAATCATTTTAGCTTCTGGGATTCATTAATATTATATCACATAAATAAGAAATTGTTAAAAAAGAAGTTTCATGTAATGGTGCGAGAGGATACTACATTACATTTGAATATTGTTAAATACGGCGGCGCGTTTTCAATCAATAGAAACTCCAGGAAAATGCTGGAATCATTGGCTTATGCATCCCAATTACTGAGCGATCCACAAAACCTGGTGCTTATGTTTCCACAAGGGAAGCTTTATTCAAACTTTGTAGAAAATATCCATTTCGAAAAAGGCATTATGAAAGTGATAGGACAGGCTCAGGGAAAATTTCAGTTGATATTTGCTAGCTCTTTTATTCAATATTTCAGGCATAAAAAACAAAGTGTTACTGTCTATTTAAAAAAAGAGGAGTGTGCCGGCAAATGTTTTAACGATCTAAAAACCGCCTATCAGCAGCATTACATTGATACCAAATTGCAACAAACTGAAATCGTTATATAAAAGTGTTTATAGTTATCTATGTTACTTTCATTTTTATTATCCTGCGCTTTGCGGTAACGTTGTTCAATTTTATTTCGGACCCCAAACTAAGGCGTGTTAATAAGTCATACACCAACCTGGTGTCGATACTGATCCCTGTACGTAACGAGGAAGATAATATTTTAACGCTCTTAACCTCTATTCATCAGCAGGATTACCGGGATTATGAAGTAATTATTCTTGACGATGACTCTACAGACCGTACATATATTATTTGTGCGGAATTTGCGGCTCATCATCCTGCTTTCCGGATCATCAAGGGTAAACAACTAACTGAACAGTGGCTGGGTAAAAACTATGCTTGCCACCAATTGGCCCAACAGGCCAGGGGTGAGTATTTATTGTTTCTTGATGCCGACGAGCAGATTTTTAATGGACTTATAAACAGCGCCGTACACCGGATGTATTTCCGCAACCTGGGCTTATTGAGTTTATTTACCAACCAGCAAATGCAAACTATTGGCGAAAAATTGGTAGTGCCATTAATGCATTATATCCTGTTTAATTTGCTGCCCTTGCGGTTAGTTTATCTTTCTAAATCTCCTTCCGTCGCTGCGGCCAGCGGCCAGTTTATGCTGTTTAACGCTACAGTTTACCGGCAATACCAGTGGCATCAAAGTGCTAAAGATAAAATTGTTCCGGATGCCGAGATCATGAAACTGGTGAAATTAGCCGGGTATAACGGGGAAAGTTTATTGGCTAACGACATGATTACTTGCCGTATGTATAAAAATTACCCGGATGCAATAAACGGCTTTAGTAAAAAAGTCCTCGCTGCCTTCAACTACAATATTTTCAGTTTCCTCGTTTTTCTGTTGCTTTTGATAACAGGGCCAATGATAGTACTCATGACACTGAACCTGAATTTAATAACCATGATGATAGGACTGATCGTTCTAACGCGTATTATGACCTCACTGGTATCAGGGCAAAATGCCTATATGAATATAATTTTGCACCCTTTACAAATGTTCAGCATGTTGCTGATCTCTTTTTCGGCAATCCAAAAATATTTGACCAAAACCATGATATGGAAGGGCAGAAAAATATAGGTTGCCCGTTTATGTCATAAAATACTTATCACTAAATGCCTATCTTATTTTAAATGTTTTTGCCGTAAATTTGCGACGTTATGGGCGATTATCAGTTACAGGTTACTATTGACCAGGATTCGGGCTTTTGCTTTGGCGTAGTTTATGCCATTGATATGGCCGAAGACATCCTTGCAGAAGACGGTTACCTGTACTGCCTAGGCGATATAGTACATAATGATGAGGAAGTAGAAAGGCTAAAAGCCAAAGGACTGCGCATTATTGAACATGACGACCTGAAAGATCTGCACAATGAAAAGGTGCTTATACGTGCCCACGGCGAGGCCCCAGAAACTTACCGCTTAGCTTTGGAGAACAATATCATGCTGATTGATGCTTCGTGCCCGGTGGTTTTAAAATTGCAAAATCGTATTAAAACATCGCATGACCATAACGAAAAGATATTAATATTCGGCAAGCATGGCCATGCCGAAGTAATAGGACTGCAGGGACAAACCAACAACGAGGGACTGGTATTTCAAGACATTGCCGAACTGGATGATGTGGAGTTGCCGCAAAAGATCACCTTGTATAGCCAAACCACCAAAAGCACAGAAAAATTTTACAATATCAAAAATGAATTAATATCGAGGGGATACGAGGTAAAAGCGAATGATACCATTTGCCGGCAGGTATCCAACCGCGATAAAGATTTGCCTGCATTTGTAGCTAAATTTGACAAGATCGTATTTGTTTCGGGGCGTAAATCATCCAATGGCAAGGTGCTGTTTGAAGTTTGCCGCAAACACAATCCTGATACTTATTTTATTTCATCGCCCGATGAACTTCAAACTTCTATGTTTGCACCTGGGGACAAAGTGGGCATAGCCGGCGCTACATCAACTCCATTATGGCTGATGGAACTGGTAAAAGCTGAACTTGAAAAATATTAAGCACC
The DNA here is from genome assembly GCA_028288085.1 of Mucilaginibacter sp. Classification (GTDB taxonomy): domain Bacteria; phylum Bacteroidota; class Bacteroidia; order Sphingobacteriales; family Sphingobacteriaceae; genus Mucilaginibacter. Next base: position 3,040 of record JAQBOK010000291.1, on the reverse strand, counting down.
AACCCTTTAGGGTATGAATAAGTTCACAAAGAGTATTTAATTTTTTTGTAATAAGTTTCTCTTTCAAGAGATTAGGGGTAAATTTATTTTACTTTTGCCACTAGAAATAATTATGGGCAAAAAGGGAGTTTTATTAATTAATTTAGGTACGCCTGATAGTCCATCGACAGCTGACGTACGTCGTTATTTGAGGGAATTTTTGATGGACCCGCGGGTAATTGATATTAACCCTATATCGCGAGCATTGCTGGTTAAAGGCATTATAGCTCCCACACGCGGGCCAAAATCGGCTAAACTTTATCAAAAGATCTGGAATGAAAAAACCGGTTCGCCTTTATTGCATTACAGCCTTTTACAGCAAAAATTGCTGCAACAGCGCCTGGGCGAAGAATATATAGTTGAACTGGCCATGCGTTATCAAAGCCCTAACATTGAATCTGCATTAGACAGGCTTAAAGCTGCTTTGATTGATAATATCCGGGTAATTCCGCTTTTTCCTCAATATGCATCAGCAAGCACTGGCTCTGTTTATGAAAAAGTAATGGGATTGGTTGCTAAATGGCCTACCAGCCCACCGATATCTTTCATCAATTCATTCCACGATAATGAACTGATGATTGAGGCCTTTGCCGAAAATGCCAGGAAATATCAGCCCGGGACCTATGATCATATCCTTTTCAGTTTTCATGGGTTGCCACAACGACAGTTGATCAAATCAGATCATACCCATCAGCATTGTTTAAAAGCAACCGATTGTTGCACAACTATCACTGATGCCAATAAATTTTGTTATTCGGCACAATCACACCACACCGCAAAACTGATAGCAGAAAAACTAAATATATCTAAAGAAAAATATACCATTTGCTTCCAATCGCGCTTGGGCAACGACCCATGGGTACAACCGTATACAAGTGAAGTAGTTGCTAAACTTGCCAAAGAAGGCAAAAAACGGCTGCTGGTATTTTGTCCGGCATTTGTAGCCGATTGCCTTGAAACAGTTTACGAAGTAACGGTGGAATACGGCGATGAGTTTAAAGCCCTGGGTGGTGAACATGTACAATTAGTTGAAAGCCTTAATGATTCGTCCTTGTGGATAGATGCTTTGGAAAAAATGGTAAAGGGTAATTAGACAGCGGGAATATTTATCTACGCTATCCAATTACTAACGTTTTTTTAAACGGCTCATTCAACAAATATAGAGGCGCCTGCAAACAAAAGCAGACACCCTTGTTTTTAGGATGCCTGCTTTGCCTATTTTAAATCGATTTTATGCTTCGTGGTGCATGCCTTCGCCAATTTCTTCAATGGCTTTGGCGTTGAATGCGTCCAGGTCGGCGGGGGTGCGGCTTGTCACCAGTCCATGGTCTACAACCACCTCCTGATCAATCCAGTGTGCGCCCGCATTTTTAAGATCGGTTTGCAGTGATGGGTAGGACGTTAACGTACGCCCGCCGATCATACCTGTTTCTATCAGCATTTGCGGACCATGACATATAGCCGCAACCGGCTTACCTTCGTCCAAAAATGCCGATACAAATGCAACCGCCTCTTTATTTTGCCGCAACTTGTCTGGGTTGAGCACACCACCGGGTAAAACCAGCGCATCATAATCATCCGGACTTACATCACTTAATTGTTTATCAACGTCGATCTCAATGCCCCAATTGGTTTTGTCCCAGGCTTTAATTTTACCGCTTTTGGGAGATATTACATCTACCTTTGCACCTGCGGCTTCTATCGCTTGTTTTGGGCTGATCAGCTCAATCTGTTCAAACCCTTCTTCTGTAAGGATTGCAACCCTACGGTTATTTAAACTTGCCATATTACAGCTATTTTTAATTAAAAATTAATCAATTATATCTATAAACTACATCTGGCAAACCGGTTGGTTTTTGTTTTTTTTAAATAAACCTTGCTTTAAACGTATTGCAAGGCATATTTCATAAAGTTGCTGGTCAGCCCGAAGTCTTCCGTTCCTTTGCGGCGGATGAAGTAGAAATCACGGGTAATTTTAAGACCTTCTATAGGCACTTCAACCAAATCACCTTCGGCAAGTTGACGAATAATGGACGGTCGCGGCATAAAGCCCAGGCATTGATCAGCCAATAAAAAATTCTTTAAGGCCTCTGTTCCGCCAAGCCTGATTTTTACTGAAAGATCAGCCGGTTTGATATGATGATCTGATAGCGATTTTAGCAATGCATTTAATGTGCCCGAGCCACGTTCACGCAGGGCGACGGGGGTTTTCAAAAGTTGTTTCAATGTTAATGATTTACCCGCCAATGGGCTTTTGGATGAGCATACCGGTATTACCTCATCGCTCATAAACGGATTGTATGAAACTGTGGTCAGTTTGTTATCTACCTCGATAATACCGATATCCACCTCGTGGTTAAGCAGGGCGCTCAAAATATATTCGGAATTTCTATTGACCAGCTGCACATGCACATTTGCATATTCGCGCTGAAATCCTGAAAGGATAGATGGTAAAATATATAAAGCGATTGTGGTGCTGGCACCTAAACGTAAATGACCGGCCGCCTGCGACACGTTGCTCAATACAGATAAATCGTACTCAATTTTACGTTCTATCTCTGTAGCCTGTAGCAAGTATTCATTTAGTCGCTTTCCTGCTTCCGTTAGTAAAATACTATTGCCTTTGCGCTCAAACAGAGGAACTTTATACTGATCTTCAAGCGCCTTCACATGCTTACTGATGGCTGGCTGCGTTACGAACAGTACCTGCGCTGCCTTTGAGAAACTCAGGTTAGCCGCAACTTCCATAAAAACACGATGGGAGAAGGAGATCATTGGGCGAAGTTAGCTTTTTACTTTTTCAAAATACTGGCCAGTGAATTTATAGGCAATTCGCTTGCTGGTTACTTTTCCTTTTTCAACAATTACAGGTAAGGAAATTGTTGAAAAAGCTGGATAGTAACGAATGTCAGCATCTTTTACATTGGAAGGGATCGAGAATAATTCATAATCATAGTAAAGTTTATTATGTAATCCGCTTCGGGTTTTGATAAGCTTTGCA
>JAQBOK010000236.1 GCA_028288085.1 Mucilaginibacter sp. | reverse complement strand
TGCCTTACCGAGGGCATAACCTGTAGTATAAATAAAAATAGTATTACTCTTAATTAGCAAACCAACTAAATATCGATATGAAAATTACTTTACAATTTTTAAAGATCTGTTGCCTGGCAACGCTCCTGGCCCCTGTCGGGGCTATAGCCCAGCCCACAACATCAGACACTGCAAGTGAGCAGAATGCAACATTGACCATGAATGTTGTAAAAAAACCATTGGAAAAAGTACTGGCCAATGTAAGCAGGCAAACCGGTTTAGATGTTCATTATGACCGTAATGAATTCAATACTGAAAAACTGGTTTCTATTAACTGTAAAAACTTACCGGTCAAAGAAGTCCTTGCAGAAATTACCGATCAAACCGGACTGCATTTTTCTTTTCTTAAAAATAAACTGATCGTATCAGCTAATTCAAGTGCCGCACAGGCGCAAGTCCCGCAAAAAATTCAGGGGACGGTAAAGGATTCTGCTGGAATGCCTTTGATAGGCGTTAGTGTAGGTATAAAAGGAACCAGTAAAGGCGTGCAATCAGACGTGAATGGACTGTTTAGTCTCGACGCTTCTCCTGGTGATATTTTAGTGTTTACCTATATAGGTTATACCACAAAAGAAATTACTGTAGGTAATGAAAGCGTTTTTAATGTGGTACTCAAAACTGATGCAAAAACGCTCACAGAAGTTGTAGTAACTGCGCTTGGCATCTCAAGAAAATCTACTTCTTTAACTTACGATCAGCAAACTGTATCCGGTAAGGAACTGCAGGTAGCAAAAGATCCAAGTTTTGTAAATAGTCTTACCGGCAAAGTATCGGGTTTAACTATCCAACAGAGTTCTTCGGGCGCAGGCGGATCAACTAAGGCGATATTAAGAGGAAATAAGTCATTATCACAGAATAATAATGTACTATATGTGGTTGATGGCATTCCCCTATCGCAAAATACCACCTCACAACCAAATGGAGGTATCTATAATTTTGCCCCCGAAGGCGGTGATGGTATTTCAAATATTAATCCGGATGATATAGAAAGCATAAGTGTATTAAAAGGGGCATCCGCATCTGCATTATATGGTAGCCAGGCAGCCAATGGTGTTATTTTGATCACTACCAAAAAGGGCAAGGCAGGCACCACAAGTGTTAATTTTTCATCAAATACAACATTTTCGAAAGCCGTTTCCTTACCCCAATTTCAAAACAGTTATGGTGAGGGCGATAATGGGGTATCGGGAAATTCCGTTAACTCCTGGGGGGCAAAAATTTCTTCCCCTGGCTATGATCCTAAAAACTTTTTTAATACAGGGCATACATTGATCAACTCCATATCATTGAGTACCGGTACCGAAAAAAATCAGACCTATGTATCTTATAGTAATACAAACTCTACCGGAATAGAAACTGAAAATAAATTCAACAGGAATAATGTAAGCATACGTAACATTACAAGTTTGTATGATAATAAATTGAACCTGGATGCAAATGTTAACTATATACAACAAGGGGTAGACGACCGACCAACTGTAGGAACATATTTTAATCCCTTAACAGGACTCTATTTATTCCCACGCGGACAGGATTTTGCGCAATATAAAAATTATGAGGTTTTTGATGCGGATAGAAATTTAAACGTACAGAATTGGCCTTTTCAGAATCTGGATTATCAGCAAAACCCTTATTGGATACAAAACCGGAATAAAAACCACCAGGGTCTTAGCCGTATCTTAGCCTCATTTAGTGCAAAATATAATATTGCCAGCTGGATAAATTTCCAGGCACGTATTAAAATAGACCGCACCAGTCAAACGTACAATCAGGATCTGTTTGCGGGTACCACAGGCCAGCTTTCGGGTAATTTTGGGAAATACACTTATAATCAGTCAAACAACAACCAGGTGTATTCAGACGCGTTGCTGAATGTGAATAAAAAATTCGGCCAGTTTAACCTGGTTGCTACATTGGGTGCCAGCTTGCAAGACAACCAAACCAATGGTACTGGTTTTTCCGGGAACCTTGCCCAGGTAGATAATTATTTTAATGTGGGCAATGTTGACAGAGGGTCAACTAATTTTACCCAGGATGTTGGTACACGGGCACAAACACAATCTGTTTTTGCAAGCGCAAACCTTGGCTATAAAGACTTTTTATATCTGGAAGTTACAGGACGCAATGATTGGTCATCGGCACTGTCTTTTACAAATCACGAATCATTTTTTTACCCTTCAGTGGGGTTAACAGATGTGATCAGTAATATGGTTAAAATGCCCGATTGGATTAGTTTCAGCAAGGTGCGTGCTTCATACACAGAAGTAGGTAATAGCATACAGAGCTATATCAGTACAAACCCTGCGCAATATCCTGTTGGATATACCGGGATATCCTTAAATCCCGCAGAACCTTTACTTGGCTTAAAACCTGAACGTACGAAATCGTTTGAAATCGGTACAGAATGGCGTTTCTTTAATGATAAATTAAGCTTTGACGCTACCTATTACAGAACCAATACTTATAATCAACTCTTTACTGTTGGTACCACTGTCACTTCAGCCTACAGTACGCTTTATATTAACGCAGGCGACGTACAAAATCACGGTTTTGAGGGGTCATTAAGTTATAAAGGACCAATCGGCGGTGCGCTTACCTGGAGCCCGACAGTAACATTTTCATTAAACCGCAATAAGATCGTGTCGCTGTTTAGTTATACAGACCCAAGCACAGGATTGCAAAAAACATCTCAATACTTTGTGCTGCCAGGTCCAATTAAGGCCTACTCATTGCAGGCTCGTCCCGGACAGCCTTACGGTGAATTGTATGCAAAAGATTTTGCACGTGATGCCAACGGTAAGATACAGGTAGGTACTGATGGTACGCCTGTATTGGAGGGCGAGGATGCCTCAAAATATACAGATGTAGGTAATTCTAATCCAAGTTTTTTACTGGGCTTTAATAACACATTCCGGTATAAGTTTTTTGACATGTCATTTTTAGTTGATGGCCGCTTTGGTGGTAAAGTATTAGACATGACCGAAGCTTATCTTGATCAATTTGGGGTATCTCCGGCTACTGCTGCAGCGCGTGATAACGGAGGGGTATTAGTTAACGGAGTAAAAGTAGATGCTCAAAAATACTATCAAACAATTGGCGGGCCTGATGGAGCATTAACACAATACGCTTTTTCGGCAACAAATGTGAGGCTCAGAGAAGCTTCACTGGGCTATACCATACCGGGTAAATTATTTAATAACAGAATAAAAAACATAAGGGTAGCATTAGTAGCACGTAATTTATTCTTCTTTTATAAGAAAGCGCCTTATGATCCTGACGTAGCATTGTCAACAGATAATGGCTCACAGGGGATTGATATATTTGGTCAGCCCAGCGTAAGGACATATGGTTTTAATATATCAGTAGGACTTTAATTAACGATTAATATAATAAAATTATGAAAACGATATATAATTGTTTAAAGAAACAATACACAATGCTAAGTATAATTGCATTGTGCGCCTTTTTCGCTTCTTCGTGTACCAAGAATTTTGAAAAATACAACACCGACCCCAACAAGGCAACGGCGGCACAGCTGCAAGGCGATTTTAAAAACATTGCGGGCTATCTGCCCAATATGCAGCTTAATATTATTACAACAGTAAATTACAATTTCCAGGTGCAACAAAACCTCAATGCCGATATCTTTTCGGGATACATGATGGCAGATGAGCCGTTTGATGGATTAAATAATGATACCTACCACATGCGGCCTGACTGGAATTCAACAGCTTTTGATCTTGCTTATTCAAATATTATGAATAACTGGAACCAGGTAAGAGTACACGTAGCACCATCACAAGCGCATTTTTTGGCGGTTGCAACCATTTTAAAAGTGGAGGGTATGCACCGGGTTACCGATATCTATGGCCCGCTGCCTTATAGCAAATTCGCCACCAACCCTTTTTCAACACCTTATGACAGCCAGCAATCCATTTACAGTTCCTTTTTTAATGAATTGGATACGGCTGTGAATGTATTAACAAACTTTGTAAAGGCTAATCCTGGCGCAGTACCTTTTAAGCCCTTTGACTTAGTTTACGGTGGAGATTATACGCAATGGATAAAATTTGCCAATACGCTGAGACTGCGCCTGGCCATGCGAATAGTATATGCCGATGCAGCATTGGCTCAAAAAGAAGCTGAAGCGGCGGTGAATAACTCCTACGGCTTATTAACTGTTCCGGCTGACGATGCAAACATTAATATGGTCAATTCGATAACTTATCATAACCCGCTGTGGTCTGTTTGCTATGAGTACTTTGATATTAATATGGGTGCTCCAATGGAATCCATACTAACTGGTTATAAAGATCCCAGATTGGCCGCATATTTTGTTCCGTCCACCATACAACCTGGCGTTTACAAAGGGATCAGAATAGGAATAGATATCCCGAATGCCTCCTTATACAGCACGTTTTCACTATTAAATTTAACTTCAAGCACCCCCATACAATTGATGACTGCATCAGAAGGTTATTTTTTACGTGCTGAAGGTGCACTGCGCGGATGGGCCATGGGCGGCACAGCGCAATCATTTTACGAGCAGGGTATCCAAACATCATTTACACAGCATGGTGTTTCATCTGCAAGTTATGTTAATGATGCTACAAGTACTGCGGCCTCTTATATTGACCCTAACAACTCTGCCAACAACATGTCTGCAAGCAATGTCACCCAAAAGCCGTACTTAAATAATATCACTATTAAATGGGATGCCACTGCTACGTTTGAACAAAACCTGCAAAGGATTATCACTCAAAAATGGATCGCTTGCTTTCCTGAAGGAGAGGAAGCCTGGTCTGAATTCAGAAGGACCGGTTATCCTAAATTATTTCCGGTTGTGACCAATAACAGTGGTGGTACTATAAGCACTACCGCATTTATAAAACGTTTACCGTTTCCTTCGGATGAATTAACAAATAACCCTACCGGAGTTGCGCAAGGTATTTCTGAGCTTGGTGGGCCTGACAATGGCGGTACCAGGTTATGGTGGGATAAAAATCCCAATGTACAATAATTGATTGATTGATAATTGCTGGAGGGGCCGCGGTTTTGACCGCGCCCCTTTTTTCACGACTTATCAGAAGCTATAAAGAAACATTTTTAGGGGGCCTTATTACGTTGAAATTTAGGCAAATGGGTGCTACAATCCTTATTTAAACTTTTTTTTAAACATTTGGTATTTTTCCCTACATTTGCGGGCTAATTGTCGCTCATTGAAATCGCTTAAAACATATTCGATTCCTTTTACTGGTCTTAAACTGGGGAAGCATCATTTTGATTATGTGATCGGTAATGCTTTTTTTGACGAGTTTGAATACTCGCTGGTTAAGAAAGCCGATCTGCAATGTAATGTGGAACTGGAAAAGCAGGAGACTATGCTTATCCTGAATTTCCATATCAATGGTACCATTGGTATGAACTGCGATAAGTGCCTGGCTGAATTTCCGCAAACGGTGGATATTCATGAACAGCAGATAGCCAAGTTTAGCGAAGAGGGGGTTGATGACAATGATGAGATCATCGCCCTGACAAAAAGTGACCATGAGATCAATGTTGCAGGGTTGATATATGAATATGTAAATGTTGCCGCTCCTTTGATCGCGGTTTGCAACGATGAGGGGAATACCTCTTATTGTGATAAGGAGATGATAGATCGTTTAAATGAACTATCGGCCAATAGCGGGCAAGAGGATAAAACGGACCCAAGGTGGGACGTTTTGAAAAAAATTAAATGATATAATATTAGGAAGTTATGCCACATCCAAAAAGGAAATTTTCAAAATCAAGGACAGCAAAACGCAGGACCCACTACAAAGCTGTAGCCCCTACTTTAACTACTTGTCAAACAACAGGTGCAGTACATTTGCCTCACAGGGCTTACACTGTTGACGGCAATTTATACTACAACGGAAAAGTAATTATCGAAAACACAGCTGTAGCCTAAGTTTAATTTTCTGCAATGAAGATTGGCTTAGATATTATGGGCGGTGATTTTGCTCCCAAGGCAACAGTTTTAGGAGCAATTGCGGCTTATAAAGCTTTATCATCCGACCAAAAGTTAGTGCTTATTGGAGATAAAGAGATAGCTACATCTATTCTCCACGAAAATAATTTTAGCCCTGATCACTTTGAGTTCGTTCATACAACGGAAGTGATCGGCATGGGCGAACATCCCACCAAAGCCGTTATTCAAAAAACGGATTCAAGCATCAGTGTAGGATTTAAATTGCTCAAAGAGGGCCAGATACAGGCTTTCTCATCGGCAGGAAATACCGGCGCAATGCTGGTAGGCTCTGTGCTGAGCGTAAAGACTATACCGGGCGTTCTTCGCCCTGCAATGTCAACCAATGTGCCGAAACTGGAAGGTGGTTTTGGCATTTTGATTGACGTAGGCGCCAATGCCGATTGCAAACCCGAGTATTTATACCAGTTTGGTATACTGGGTAGTTTATTTGCAGAGTCTGTTTACAAAGTAACCGATCCTCGTGTTGCTTTGATAAATATTGGCGAAGAAGAAGAGAAGGGCAATGCACTTTGTCAAGCTGCCTATCCGATGATGAAGGAAACCAAACAATTTAATTTTGTTGGCAATATGGAAGGTCGCGACATGTTCGGTGAGATCGCTGACGTGTATGTGACCGATGGCTTTACCGGGAACGTTGCCCTTAAAATGGCAGAGTCGTTTTACGTGGTATCACTTAAGAAGGGGTTAAAAGACGAATTTTTTGCCCGCTTCAACTATGAGCAATACGGGGGTAGTCCTATACTCGGTGTAAATGCACCGGTAGTGGTAGGGCACGGAATATCCAGTCCGGAAGCCATTAAAAATATGGTCCTTTTATCAAAAAACATGGTTGAAAGCGATCTTATAAATAAGATAAAAAACGCATTTCAGTAAAATTTATATATAGATGAGTAAAATTCATGCTGCTATTACTGCTGTAAATGGATATGTTCCGGATTATGTGTTAACTAACCATGAGCTGGAAGGTATGGTGGAAACGAATGACGAGTGGATAACAAGCAGAACCGGCATAAAAGAGCGTCGTATACAAAAAGGCGAAGGCCTTGCTACCTCAGATATGGCTGTACATGCCGTTGAAGGCTTGCTGAAAAAAAGAGGGATAGGTGCTGAAGAAATAGAACTTATTATATTTTGCACTACTACACCTGATATGCCTTTCCCGGCTACTGCAAATATATTAGCCGATAAAATTGGCGCTAAAAATGCCTGGGGATACGACCTGCAGGCCGCTTGTTCGGGATTTGTTTTCGGACTGGCTACAGGCGCACAATTTATAGAAAGCGGCAAACATACCAAGGTTTTAGTTATAGGCGGCGATAAAATGTCGGCTATTGTAAACTATAAAGATCGTGCCACCTGTATAATTTTTGGGGATGGCTGCGGCGCAGCTTTGCTTGAGCCTGATACCGAAGGATACGGAATAATAGACTCAATTTTAAAAAGCGATGGCTCGGGCCGCGCTTTTCTGCATCAAAAGGCAGGCGGTTCTTTAAGGCCCGCCACTCATGAAACGGTAGATGCCATGGAGCATTATGCTTTCCAGGAGGGGCAGGCGGTATTTAAATTCGCGGTAACCAATATGGCGGATGTGGCCGCCGAAGTAATGGAGCGCAATAGCCTGAAAGCAGATGACATTGCATGGTTGGTGCCACACCAGGCCAATAAACGTATTATTGATGCTACTGCCAATCGTACAGGGGTAAGTGCCGATAAGGTTATCATTAATATTGAGCGCTACGGTAATACTACCAATGGTACCATTCCGCTATGTTTGTGGGAGTGGGAAAGTAAATTTAAAAAAGGTGACAACCTGATCCTGGCCGCATTTGGCGGAGGATTTACCTGGGGCTCCATTTATTTGAAGTGGGCTTATTAATTTAACGTACAAACGTGGATGCGCAATTTGTGGATACTTTATTTTGCACATTTATAATTTGAACTTTATTAAATATGTTTTGTTAATTTGCTAAATAACTAACTATTAAACTCAGCTTATAAAAATGTGTGTACATCATCTGCATATTTGCACATCTGCACATTATCATATAACTTAGATATAATTCTCCATCCAAAACCAATTTATTCCAAATATGGATATCAAACAGATTCAGGACCTTATTCGCTTCGTTGCAAAATCTGGAGTAAATGAAGTTGCAATTGAGCAGAACGATTTTAAAATCACAATAAAAACTAACCAGGCGCCCACCTATGTAACAGCAAACGTTCCGGGTGCACAGCCAGCATTTGAACAGGCCCCTGTAGCGGCAAACATTGCACCTGCGCCAACTGCCGATACCACGCCTGTAGCAGATACCTCACATTACATCACTGTAAGATCGCCGATGATAGGCACATTCTACCGCTCATCAACACCTGAGAAACCACTGTTTGTAAACGTGGGCGATGAAATAAAACCAGGATCGGTGCTATGTATCATTGAGGCGATGAAACTTTTCAACGAGATCGAATCGGAAGTTTCGGGCCGCATCGTGAAAGTGCTTGCTGATAATGCATCACCAGTTGAGTACGACCAACCTTTATTTCTAGTAGAACCTATGTAAAATGATTACATGGATTGTTGTTTGATTGCACACATTTGTATCATGTGAACTTGAGCATCATTTTTAGTTGAATCGATCAGTGAAATCAAAATGAAAATCGGTGTAATCCCAAACGGAAAAAAAATGTTCAAAAAAATACTAATAGCTAACCGTGGTGAAATTGCCCTCCGTATTATACGTACTTGTAAGGAGATGGGGATTAAAACCGTAGCCGTATATTCTACCGCTGACAGAGATAGCCTTCATGTACGCTTCGCTGATGAAGCGGTTTGCATAGGCCCGCCTCCCAGTCGCGATTCTTATTTAAATATTCCCAATCTCATATCTGCCGCCGAATTGACCAATGCCGATGCTATACATCCGGGTTATGGCTTTTTGTCTGAAAATGCTAAGTTTTCGGCAATATGCGCGGAGTATGGAATAAAATTTATTGGCGCCACTGCAGACCAGATCAACGCCATGGGCGATAAGGCATCTGCAAAGGCAACCATGAAAAAAGCAGGTGTACCAACTATCCCTGGTTCTGAAGGTTTAATTCAGGATGTAAAGGAAGGAATTGTAATAGCCAATAAAATAGGATATCCTGTTATATTAAAAGCCACTGCAGGTGGTGGCGGGCGTGGAATGCGCCTGGTTTGGAAGGACGAGGAGTTTGAACCGGCCTGGGATTCGGCACGTGCGGAATCTGCCGCCGCTTTTGGAAATGATGGTATTTACCTTGAAAAATATGTTGAAGACCCACGCCATATAGAAATACAGGTTGTAGGCGATCAATATGGCAAAGTATGCCACCTTTCTGAACGTGATTGCTCCATACAACGCCGTCATCAAAAATTAGTTGAAGAGTCACCATCTCCGTTTATGACCGATAAACTGAGGAAAAGAATGGGCGATGCGGCAATTAAAGGCGCAAAGGCTGTAAAATATGAAGGTGCCGGAACTGTTGAATTCCTGGTTGACAAGCACCGGAATTTTTATTTTATGGAGATGAACACCCGTATCCAGGTTGAGCACCCGGTTACAGAAGAGGTGATCAATTTCGACCTGATAAAGGAACAGATAAAGGTAGCTGCAGGCATACCTATATCCGGAAAAAACTACGAGCCAACCATGCACGCCATAGAATGCCGTATAAACGCCGAAGATCCATACAATAACTTCCGTCCGGCTCCTGGTAAGATCACCAATTTCCATTCGCCTGGGGGCCATGGTGTGCGTATTGATACCCATGTATATTCAGGCTACGTGATACCACCCAACTATGACTCTATGATAGCTAAAGTAATATGCGTGGCCCAAACCCGTGATGAAGCTTTAAGTACAATGGAGCGCGCATTGAGTGAGTTTGTAATTGAAGGGGTAAAAACAACCATACCTTTCCATTTAAAATTATTGCAGGACCCTAATTTCAGGGCTGGTAATTTCACTACCAAATTCATGGAAACATTTGAATTTTCTAAATAAAAAAACTGCAATAATAAATTAAATCGTAAATAGCATTCTATAAAATACCTGAATGGTATTTAACAACTACAATGAGCAAAACGAGTGATAAAATAATCAAAGCGATTAAGGACAAGGGTAAGAATCTTGAAGGAGAAATGTCTTTTTTCGGCCATCTGGAAGAATTAAGGTGGCACCTCGTTCGCTCGGCTTTGGCTATTTTGGTATTTACTATTGGTGTATTTGCTTATTATGACTGGATATATGACAATATCATAATGGCCCCAAGTAAGCCCACTTTCTGGACTTTCAGAATGATGTGTGCATTGGGCGCCGCTATACATAGAGATATGTGTCCGGGTAAAATTAATATCCAATTGATCAATACAGAGATGGCGGGGCAATTTACATTGCAGATCGACTCTTCTTTAATGATTGGTTTGGTTTTGGGCATCCCTTATTTGCTATATGAATTATGGCGGTTCATAAAACCCGCCCTTCACGAAAAGGAACGCAAAGCAGCAAGTGGCTTTGTATTTTATGCTTCATTTTTATTCTTAAGTGGTGTGATGTTCGGATATTATGTGATTACACCTATATCCCTCAATTTTCTTGCCGGTTATACTGTTAGTGCAAGTATTCAGAATTTATTCTCTATAGACTCCTATATATCATCTGTTTCTACTTTAACGCTCGCTACAGGGCTGGTTTTTGAATTGCCTATTTTGGTGTATATACTCGCTAACCTGGGTATACTTACCCCTAAGTTTATGCGTGAAACCCGCCGTTATGCCATTGTTATTATTTTAATAGTAGCAGCTGTAGTAACACCTACACCAGATATGCTTACGATGACCGTAGTAGCTATCCCTTTACTTTTATTATATGAATTAAGTATAGGTGTGGCCGGTTTGGTTGAAAAGAGGAAGAAAAAAAAGAATGAGGAATTAGATGCTTCCTAATCTTTAAAGAGTTTCTAACAAAATCTTTACCTTGGTTGCTTAAATTTATAAATAGATTTGAGCGATGAAGAATGATTTGAAGATTGCCATTGGCGCAGACCATGCTGGCTTTGATTACAAAGTGGCCATAGCCAAATGGTTAAATGTCGATAACCTTAAAGATTTCGGGACCTATTCGCCGGATTCGGTTGATTACCCCGACTTTGCCCACCCGGTTGCTTCGGCGGTTGAAAACGGCGAATTTGATTTAGGCATTCTTATTTGTGGCAGCGCCAATGGTGTGGCCATCACCGCCAATAAACACCAGGGCATACGTGCAGCCATTTGCTGGAATGAAGAATTGGCCAGCCTGGCACGCAAACACAATAATGCAAACATTGTGTGCATCCCCGCCCGCTTTATATCAATAGACGAAGCAGAAAAGATAGTAAAAACTTTCCTGGAAACTGATTTTGAGGATGGCGGCCGCCATGCCAATCGTGTCAACAAAATAGCTTGTTGAATAATTCTAAATATTCTTGTATAACTACTTTCCAATTAACTGATCGCTAATCATTAACTACAACACACATACATGAAAAAAATATCATTATGTATAGCCTCGCTTGCCATTATTACTGGCGCTTGCGCGCAAAAAAATACCAATCCCGAAAAATATGCTAAGTATATAAACGCTGATAATGCCAGGAAACACCTCAGTATTTTAGCTTCGGATGAATTTGAAGGCCGCGAGACCGGTAAACCGGGTGCTGAAAAGGCAGCAAACTACATTGCCGGGGAGTTTAAAAAATTAGGACTTCAGGCACCTGTCAACGGTTCATACTTTTTGGACATTCCATTGGTAGAGAATGTATTTAAAGTGAGTTCTTTCAGCGTAAACGGAACCTCATTTTCATCAGGAAAAGATTTTTACGCTACAGGATCATCAGATTCAAAAACAATTAATGTTAGTGAGGTAGTATTTATAGGTTATGGAATAAGTGATACAAATTATGATGACCTTAAAGATATAGATATTACCGGAAAGGTAGTACTGTACATTAACGATGGCGAACCTGTTAGTAATGGCCTGTCAAAAGTAAGCGGAACGGCAATCAAATCAGCCTGGAGCACCAACCGTAGTAAACGTATTCAATTCCTTCAAAGCAAACACCCTGACCTGATCCTTGCAGTTAGTCCAAATGTGGCTAATATTTTAAAGAGATCCGGTGGTGGCCCAGGCGGTGGCCGCTTATCCATAAAGAAAGAAGGCCCTGCTGTACGTCAGCAAGGGGCTGTATTTAATATCACTCCTGAAATAGCAAATCAACTACTTAAAAACTCTGGCAAAACCTATGAAGAGCTGAAAAAGGCCATTGATGATTCGGGCACACCACAAACGCAAAGCTTAAAAGGTGATATTTCCACATCATATGCTTCAGAATCCAAAGATGTGAAAGCAGTTGATGTGCTGGGCTTTCTGCCAGGCACTGATCTGAAAGATGAAGTGCTTGTATTCTCTGCGCATTATGATCATTTGGGTTTAAATCCTAATGGTCCGGATAAGGTATACAATGGTGCCGATGATGACGGATCGGGCACTACTGGGATATTAGAAATAGCACGTGCTTTTGCCGAGGCTAAAAAAGATGGTCACGGTCCCCGCCGCAGCATCTTGTTTTTAGGAAACGTTGGTGAGGAAAAAGGCCTGCTGGGCTCTGAATATTATACTGACCATCCTGTGTTTCCATTGGCCAATACTATTACCGACCTAAACATTGATATGATAGGCCGCGTAGGATTTGATTATATTGGCAAGCCCGATTCTGCCAATTATGTTTATACTATTGGCTCGGCCATGCTGAGCAAGGAATTGCACCAGGTGAATGAAGATGCCAATAATAAATACACCAAACTGGAGCAGGATTATAAATACGATGATCTGAATGATCCCAACAGGTTCTATTACCGCTCAGACCACTATAATTTTGCTAAACATGGCGTTCCTATCATTTTCTATTTTAATGGCGTACATGCTGATTATCACCAGCCGGGCGACGAGGTAAGTAAAATCAATTTTCCATTGCTGGCTAAGCGAGCGCAACTGGTATATTATACCGGCTGGGATTTAGCTAACAGGGACAAACGGCCAGTTGTTGACGCTCCTGTAAAATAGTGTGATTTAGATTTACGGAGTTTCTCACGCTTCGTAAATCTATTTTATAGTAGATTAAATCCTATTTTTAGAAATCTTATTTTAAAAATTCTAATTTCGCATTTATGGGAAGCACCGCAGAAGAATTTTTGGTTGACTCTGAGAATAAGGCTTTTGATATGGATCACCGCCGTATCATTAATAACAACATGGGTAAGTATGATGCAGCTGTTACCAGGGGCTTATCAAAACTCATCAATCTTGAAAACGCCAAACGCAAAGGTCATGTGATCAAATGGAAGGTGATGGAAAACCTGGATAAGTTTTTACCGGAGTTTGAATCCAACTTCCTGAAACGCGGCGGCAAAGTGATATGGGCAAATGATGCAGAAGAAGCAAATCGCGAGATACTGAACATCATACAAAAAGCGGGCGCTAAAACTGTAGTTAAGTCCAAATCGATGGTGACTGAAGAGATTCACCTAAATGAATTCTTGGAGCATAACCATATCGAATCCCTGGAAACAGATCTTGGGGAATATATTGTGCAATTGCTGGGACAAAGGCCTTACCATATTGTTACGCCGGCAATGCATCTTTCTAAAGAGGACATCGCCAAATTGTTTAATGAGAAATTTGGTAGCCCATTAGATGCTACACCGGAACAACTTACCCAAAAAGCCCGCGAGCTGCTGCGTGATAAATATGTGCAGGCCGATGTGGGTATAACCGGCGCTAACTTTTTAATTGCCGATACCGGCAGCATCGCCGTTAGTGAAAACGAGGGAAATGCAAGATTAAGTGTCACTTTTCCAAAGATACATATTGCAGTAGTAGGTATCGAAAAAATGATACCGTCAATGGCTGATCTTGACCTGTTTTGGCCAATGCTTTCAACACATGGAACAGGACAAAATTTAACTGTTTACAACACCATATTAAACGGCCCGCGCCAGCCAAATGAGACAGACGGACCAGAAGAGATGTATGTGGTATTACTTGATAATGGACGTACCAACCTGTTGGCGCAAAAAGACCAACGGCAGGGTTTATATTGTATCCGTTGCGGTGCCTGTTTAAACGCCTGTCCGGTTTATAAAAATATCGGCGGCCATACTTACGAAACTACCTATAGTGGCCCAATTGGCTCCATTATCACGCCACATATGCGTGGAATGGAAGAGTTTAAGCACCTGAGCTACGCATCGAGTTTATGCGGAAAGTGCACCGAAGTTTGTCCTGTAAAGATCGACATACATAAAATGCTTTTATTGAAT
>JAQBOK010000228.1 GCA_028288085.1 Mucilaginibacter sp. | reverse complement strand
ACCTTGAAATTAACCGGTCCTGAACTTCCTGAAATTGACCTGGCTTTTTATGTTTATGCTAACAGGGAATACTTTTTAACTGAAACAGAAGTAAGGGGACACAATTTAAGAAGCAATTACATCGCTCCGTTTTGTGGCGGTTTTACCAATATTGCAGGTGATGCCCGCACATTATTTGTGCCTTTTGATAATGATACATTTATAAGTTACAATGCTAAGCCATTTAAGGGGCAGTTGCAAAATGTGAGTTCTGAGGTTGGCGCCGTTTATGATAATGATAGCAGAAGTGGTTTTGTAGTGGGTTCACTTGAGCATGGAGTTTGGAAAACAGGAGTACTTACAGCCTCAAAAAAAGATAGTGGAAATTCAATAAGGGCCTGGGGCGGTTATACAGCGTCGGAAACCACAAGGGACAGAATGCCCCACGGCAATATTCAGGGTGATTTATTAAAATCACCATTAGTATTTGTTGGATGTTTTGACGATTGGCGGCAGGGGCTTGAAGAATATGGTAAAGCAAACCGGATTACAGACCCGCCTTATATTTTTAATTGGACAGGGCCTACACCCGTTGGTTGGAATAGCTGGGGCGTAATGCAGGACAAATTAACCCTGGATAAGGCTATTAAGGTAGTTGATTTTTTTGCCGACAGCTTGCCTGACTTTAGAACCGGGAATACGGCTTTTATTGATCTCGACTCTTATTGGGACAATATGGTAACAGGGGGGATGAGGGGCGATTTTTCAAAATTAAAAGAATTTGTTGATCGCTGTAAGAAAAATGGATTGCAACCGGGTGTTTACTGGGCGCCATTTACAGACTGGGGTTATAAGGGAGGGGCTGACCGGAACGCGGAAGGAACAGATTACAAGTTTGGTGATATGTGGACCAAAGTATCAAACGGCTATCACGATCTTGATGGTGCCCGAGCCCTTGATCCCACACATCCGGGTACAAAGCAACGCATTGCCTATGTAATAAAAAAACTCAGGGGCTGCGGCTTTAAAATGATAAAGATCGATTTTTTGGGGCATGCATCTATTGAGTCCAGTCATTTTTATGATACAACGGTAACTACAGGCATGCAAGCCTATAGGGAAGGGATGGAATTTTTATTGGACCAATTGGGCGGCCAAATGCTTGTTTATGCAGCAATATCACCCAACTTAGCAACAGGCCGATATGCCCATATGAGAAGGATCGCATGTGATGCTTTTAAAAGTATAAGTGATACTAAATACACTTTAAACAGCCTTAACTACGGCTGGTGGCAAACTTATTTGTATAATTATATTGATGCAGACCATGTTGTTTTGTCAACAGAAAAAGAAGGCGCAAACCGGGCAAGGATATTGTCAGCCCTAATCACCGGGACATTTATAACAGGCGACGATTTTTCAATCAATGGCCATTGGTCTTCAGTAGCAAAATCACTGTATCAAAACCAGGAGTTGCTTAAAATAATAAAAAGCGGCAAAGCATTTGAACCCCTGGAAGGTAATACAGGTACCGGTACAACAGAAATGTTTACGCGTAAAATAGGCGATGATTTTTACCTGGCTGTTTTTAATTACTCTGATAAACCTAAGCTATTTGCCATGGACCTAAAGCGATTTGGCCTTCCGTCTGAACAGAAATATACAGTTAATGAGGTGCTTGGTAATAATAAATTGGTAACCAGCATAAATGTTGATGCCGGTGATGCGGCATTATACAAGTTTAAAGCCGAGGATAGCAAAAAACCTTAAAAGAGAGTCATTTGCCGGGTCGGAAATTTCTGGGCTTAATGAAAGGTGAAGATTATAAACTTAGCATTTAAAAATATGGTTATGGATTTAACTTCCCATTTACAATCCTGTCAGTATAATCCTGAATGAAGGCCTTGCAATCAAGCATACCTTTATTCATTTCGGGGTTAAGTTTTCCAGTCATTAAGTTTTTTTCTAAACCTTTATCGGCAGCTGTAAATATTCCCGTGATTTTTTTTCCGTCAAACAAATAAATATAATTCCCCTGCATAAACTGGTATATATTGCCTGGTGAATTTATTACCCTGGGTGTTTCAGCAGGTAAATTACTGATCAGGCTTCTGCCCCATGACCTGAAAGGTTTATTATAACCTATCAGTGTAACTAAGGAAGGATATATGTCCATTTGTGAAGCCAGGTCTGTTCTTACACCCTTTAAAGCATAAGCCTTGTTAGCGCTGTAAAACAGTATTGGATCAGCAAAACGGTTAATGGCTTTACCATATTCTGGATAGTAAGTCTGACTGGTGTGATCGGCAGTGATCACAAAGATGGTGTTATTGTACCACGGTTGCGTTTTAGCATAATTAAAGAAAATCCGCAGCGCATTATCTGAGTATTGTACACACTTATCAATAGCAAGCGGGCCACCTTTAAACTTCGTTTTATATTTTTCAGGAATCTGAAAAGGATCGTGGGAAGATAGGGTGAACAAAGTAGTCATAAATGGTTGTTTTTGTGTGCCGATGGTTTTACCCACAAACTGAAAAAATGGTTCGTCCCAAATTCCCCAAATGCCATCAAAATCGCTATCGTTATTGTATTCTGTTTTGCCGTAATAATTTTTAAACCCTAAAATATTGCCAAATCCCTGAAAACCCATCGAACCGTTTGCCGCGCCATGAAAAAATGAGGTTTGATAACCTAAGCTATCACAAACAGAGACAATGGATTGGATCCTCTGCTTTGCATAAGGTGACGAAGTGAATGCCGTTTGAAAAGAAGGAATGCCTGCTAAAATTGATGACATCGCATGAATAGATTGACGGCCATTAGCGTAGGCATTTGTAAATATCAAACTATTGTCAGATAATGAATCCAAAAAGGGGGTATAAGATTTAAAACCCGGTATATGGGCATCCCTGTTCATGCTACCCCAATACTCCTTTGCCATACTTTCTAATATAATAATTACAATATTAGGTTTGGCAGCCGGGTTACCATTATATTGTTTTATAGGCTTAATATTTGTATTGATGTAACCTTCGTTTGTCCAATGTTCAATCTTGAAATTATTACTTTTAAGGGTTCTGAAAATAGCAAAGGGTGTATTTAATACTATATCGCCCTGATTTGGGATGGTAACATGTTTGTAAGCATCAATCATGTTAATAGGCCTGGTGCTGTGTTTAAAATCACCTCTGATTCCGCCGATAATTAAGGCAGCAATAATCAGAATTGAAACCACTGAAGAGTAAAAATAAGCACTCGGATTTTTTACCGGATTAGGTTTAACCTTCACACGGGAATACAACCATATCCAGCTGAGGCAACATAATATATATATAATAATTACATACCAATATGCACCTGAAAAATGGGCAAATAATATTTTCTTGTTATTTTCATCAGCAAGCAGGTCAAGTGTGGCTTTGGTTGATCTAACCTGGCTAAAACGATAGTAAATAATGTCAACAAAATTTGTAGCATAGATTGGCAAATTGGTAACGAAATATAAAATCATTAAACCCTTTTGATAATTAACCTGCGTATTAATTTTTAAAGGGAGAATGCTTAATACAATAAATAAACTGTTAATATACAGTAGCGCAGTTGTATCAAACGCCATCCCATAATAACATAACTTTAGTAAACTATAAAAATCATTTACAGCAAAAAGATTTGTATTAAATGCAAAAAATAAAACCCTGCATATGAAATAAAATAAATAGCCTAATAATATTCTATATAAAAGTGCTTTATACTCGGCCAGTCTAAATTTAACTTCCATTTTACCTTTTCTTAACAAAGGAACGAAAGTACTAAAAAGGCAAATGATTTTTATGGGTTGCCTTGTCATCTGCAAGGCATCTTTCTCCTACACAGTAAGACCGATGGGTATCAATAAGTCACCTTGAAACAATTACATTTTCATCCCGCCCATTTGGTCGTTGCCGTTTTTAAAAATGGCTTCGCTGTTCAAAAGATAAGCCCCGTTAGTTACAACAATATCACCAGCATTTAGCCCTGAAATAACAGGTACAAAGGTTTGGTTGCCTAAACCCGATTGAATCATCTTTGATGAAAAACTGCCATCTGTATTTTTTACCCATACTTTATTTCCCTGCCCATCTGATAGGATGGATGTAACAGGAATAGCTAAAGATCGCCGGCCTCCTGTGGATAATGAAATATATGC
>JAQBOK010000214.1 GCA_028288085.1 Mucilaginibacter sp. | reverse complement strand
GACATGTCACCTGCAGCAGATGTCGTGTCATAATATAATTCTTTATTCCAGCGTTCGTCAGGTACTTCGGTAATGCAATCTTTTCCTAAAATGATGTTGCGCCAGTATTCATCCATGTTTTTTGCTTCGGGGAAGATGCAGGCCATACCTACTATTGCCACATCAAGCGATTTTACCCTTGATTGAGGTATTTGTGGCGATACTGCTTTTAAAATATGTTGATAGTTATTTTCAGCAACATCCTGGTGCAACTCCAGCAGGGAGATAATCTTATTGTGCATAACAGCCACCTGGCCTATCATGTACATGCCCAGATTTAGCTGATCGGCCTCATTAATGGTTACCAGTTCGTCGCCCCGGCGCTCTATTCCTTTAGCTGCAATACGCAGGCGGCCTACATTCAGAGTTTCAAGCTGCTCCCATATTTCTTTTTTATCGATGCCGGCTTCCTGTAATTTTTCTTTTTCGATATTAAAGAAATCGGCAAATGGCGAATTTAAACACCTTGTTTCATGACCGGGAGCGGTTTCAAGTAAAACAGTATCAGTGGCCTGCATGGCCTGCTCTTGAAATTTGTCTTGTATGGCCCCTGTAATTACTGCCTCTTTGGTATACAGGTACGCTGTACCCATCAGCACACCAACTTTTACACCCTTTGCTGCCAAAGGCGCTGCCATTACTGCTATAAACGCTGTAGAAAAAGCATCGTGAATACCGCCGGCAAAAAAAACACTGATCTGTTCAGGCAGGTCTTCCTTTAGCAAACGTTCAATTTGTTTTTCCCAAAGTACCATGCTCGATAGCGGACCAACGTGCCCGCCGCATTCACGTCCTTCAAAAACAAACCTTTTGGCGCCCTCCTTTAAAAACATATCCAGCAAGGAAACAGAGGGGACATGCAAAAAAGTTTTTATGCCCACTTTTTCAAGAGGCTTAGCTTGTGATGGCCTGCCGCCGGCAATTAAAACAACAGGAGGTTTAGCTTCCAGTATATATTGCATTTGTTCGTCACGCAGTTTCTGAGAAGCAAAGCCAAGGATGCCTACGCCCCAGGTTTTTTCGCCCGCAAGCTTTTTAGTCTCCATGATCAGTTCCTTTGCGCGCTCACCTTTTAACAATGACAGTGCAATAAAAGATAAAGCGCCGGCTTCTGACACAGCATTGGCAAACGGCGCAACATCACTTACCCTTGTCATGGGGCCTTGTGCTATTGGGTATTCAATATTAAGGTCTTTTGCCATGGCATTGCCCGCACTGATCACATTCAGTGATTTGGCCTGATTCAAATGCCCGTATATTGCTTCCTTAATACCAAATATAAGTTTGTTTAATTTTTTATATCGGTTAACCAAGTCGGTAGCCAGGGCAATATCCTGTCCCATTGGGATGTAACTTTTTTCAGGATTGAGATCTGTGAAATATGCCTTAAGATTATTATAAGATATATTATCAGGAAGTACCGGAGAGTTGGGGCGAAACAAAACACGGCAATTGCCTATTAATTTAGTTTCAGTACCGCTCAATTTAGTGCACACTTCTTTAAGCAATTTAGGAGCAGAGCATTCAGGAAACAACGCCAACTGACTATCAAGCACTACGCCTGCGGCGCCCAGAGCAGATAATGCTGCCGCTGTATGGATGCCCACACCACCCTGTACCCAAACAGGTATGTCCTTAATCTCCTGGATAACGCGCTGGAAAAGCACAAAGGACGATTCATAGCCAACATTGCCGGCGCCCTCATTACCCTTAACAATAATACCGTCAGCAGCTTCGGCTTTTGCCAATTTTGCTGATTCAAGATCAAAAACCTGATAAATAAGTTTAATTGTTTTTTTACGTTTGATTTTTACACCGTAAGGCATAATTACCATACTAACCTGATCTGGAAGTTTAATGGATATCAGATCGGCCGAAACAAAACAGATACCAAATTCACTTAAGCCGCTCTTTACTAATTTTTCAAGTGCTTCTTCGGCAGCTATCATGTTAAATCCCAGGTTAACTACCGGAAAAGCACCTGAATTATATAAATCAAGTGCAAGAGAAACATCGGGTTTTTCAAACGGGGTGATTCCAATTATTAGATACTTTTTCATAGGAGGCGTTATAAGGAAGTGAATCGATCATTATGAGATTGAAAAATATCTATAGTTAAATTTTATTAATCAATCGTTAATTTAATATATAAATCCGAAAAGCTCAATGCTAAATTAATACATTTTTTTTATAGAAATATAATTATTTATAATAAATTGATAAGAAAAAGCGTATAACATTTGTAATTAGGCAATTATAATGCATTTATCTATAATTTCTTAATAGTTAAATATCGTAATAGGTAACTATTGTCTAATAGTTAAATTCACTAAATGAAAAGCACTTTATACATAATGACAGTATGGATAAAGCAGCCTAATTATTATAATCATCGGATAGAGCATAATCAGCCGGGTCCCACTAAAAATTATCTTTATCAGCAGCAGGCGCGTCTGATTTTATCTGGCTTTTGCTAATCGATGGCTCAATGATGGCATCGGGGAAAGACAACAAAACGGTATGACTCAAAACCGAACGGCCTAATGTTCGGTTTCACTACACTAATTGTTGCAAATAAAACGTTATTTACTGTACATCAGCAAGTTACTAATTTGGAACAGGGATTGAAGTAATAAAACTACTTGAATGCATATGCTTTCCATATCAGTTTCTATGACCTGGCCTTCCTGGGAACGATATTTATTGGGCTGGCTTTTACCCTGCAGTTGTGTTTCACCAAAAGGATTAACCAGGCTGCAAACCGCTTTCTGGCCCTGGCCCTAAGCACTATTGTTTTGTGGATGGTTTGGGTATTAGGTATTGACATCCAACTGGGGACCTACTTTCCCAGCTGGAGTTGGCTGCCGCTGCAATTTTCGCTGACATTTGGCCCCCTGATCTATTTTTATGTGCTTAAAATTACCCGGCCCGAATATAAATTCCGCCGGAAGGATCTGTTGCATTTCAGTCCCTTGTTGTTGCAACAGGGCGTTCTGGTATTGGAGATTAAGGAGAGCATAAGGATGGGTGCGGCTACTTATGATACGCTTACTTTTCAGCTAATGAATCCGGTACTGCACGTGGCGGCGTTTATTTCGGTCATCACCTACTTGTATTGGTCTTTTAGGCTAATAGAACGCTTTTATCGACGACTGAAATTTAATAATGTGAGTGACCGGCCCCGGTATGAATTGCGGTGGCTGCATCGTTTACTGACGGGTTTCGGCCTGTTATGGTTATTGTGGATACCTTACACCGCGGTGGATTATTTTTATTACCATGACCAGTTAGGCATACATGCTTATTATCCTTTGTATCTCCTTTTAGCGATAATGATGATCCGGATAGCGGCCGCCGCATTTTTAAAACCGGAAATTGTACAGGTTCAGGCGCCCCCCGTTTCAAAACTATTGCCTCCTGCGTCGCTGAAGCAAAAAGGTATTTGGCTGAAGAAAGCCGTGGAAGTGAACCTGCTTTACCAAGATGCGGAACTAAGTTTAGGCTCACTGGCTGAAAAGCTGAACATGCATCCCCATGAATTATCCCGGATCATTAATGTAGCCTTCAAAAAGAACCTCAATGATTTTATCAATGAATACCGCATTCGGGAAGTGACCCAAAAAATGCAGGACCCGGCTTATGACCGGCTAACCCTGCTGGGCATCGCCTTCGACTGCGGTTTCAATTCCAAATCTACATTTAACCGCACTTTCAGGCAAATGACCGGCAAAAGCCCGGTTGAATATAAAAACCATCTAAAAAAAGAGCGCCCATCTTATCATTTGACACCTTATTCCCATTCTACTGCGGTAATTTCGTATCATGAAACCACTCCCAGGTGGTCTGATGAGAAATTAAACCGCAATTATATGTTTAGGAATTATTTAAGAATCGCATGGCGCAACATTATTAAGAACAAGGCGCATTCGTTTATCAACATTTCGGGCCTGGCGGTGGGTATCGCTTGCAGCCTGCTTATTTTGTTATGGGTACAAAATGAACTGGATATGGATGCATGGCATAAAAACGGCCCGCGGATATATGCTGTTTATCAACGCTCGCATGTTGATCATAAAGACCAGGCCGGATATGGTACCCCGGCGCATATGGCCGATGAAATGAAAAAAGTTATTCCCGATGTGTTGTATGCAACACAACTGGATTGGGGCGACCAAAATACCTTCCAGGTTGGCGAGAAAATATTAAAGCTTAACGGATTTTTTGCCGGCGCCGATTACTTTAAAATGTTTGATAGTCCTCTTTTACAGGGTTCGGCGCAAGCCGCTTTAAGTACCCCTGCAAGCATTGCTATTTCGCATAAAATGGCCAACCAGTTTTATGGCAGTGCCCAGGCAGCAATTGGTAAAAGTATCCGTTTCGAGAATAAAAAAAATTTCACCGTATCGGCTGTGTTTGAAGACCTCCCGAAAACATCATCTCAAAAATTTGACTTTTTAATTAACTGGCAGGAGTTTTTGGACGAAAATGGTTGGGCACAAGACTGGTCAAACGCAGGTCCCAGAACTTTTATTATGCTGCGGGCTGACGCAAATGCGGCTTTAGTTGAAAAAAAGATAACCCATTTTTTAGACGCCTATGATAAAAATCAAAAAAAGGGGGTCCGTACGATTGACCTGGGGCTGCAGCCTTATAATAAAATTTATCTGCATGGTAATTTTACAGGCGATAAAATTGATGGCGGCCGTATTGAATACGTGAACCTGTTTAGTATGGTGGCTGTATTTATTTTGTTGATCGCTTGTATCAATTTTATGAACCTCAGTACTGCGCGTTCTGTAAAACGCGCCCGGGAGATTGGTGTGCGCAAGGTTATTGGGGCAGTACGATCTGTTTTAATAAAGCAATTTATTGGCGAATCTATGATGGTTACTGTTATTGCAGTTGCTTTTTCATTATTGCTGTTGGTATTACTGCTGCCGGCTTTCAACCAGGTAACACAAAAACAAATTGACCTGCCATTTGCTGAACCTGCCTTTTGGACGAGGCTGCTTGTCATCACTTTAGTTACCGGCCTTGTTTCAGGCAGTTACCCGGCGTTGTTCCTGTCGTCATTTAACCCGGTTAAAGTATTAAAAGGAACGCTCAAGTTAGGATCAGGCGTAACCTTATTTCGTAAGGGGCTGGTAGTTTTTCAGTTTAGTTTATCAATAACATTGATTATCAGCACTATCATTATTTCAAAGCAGGTAAATTTTATACAAACCAAAAATTTAGGCTATGATCGTGAAAATTTAATCTACATGCCTTTGGATGGCGATCTGGCTACAAAATATGACATACTGAAAAGCGAAGTATTAAAACAGCCTGGCATACAATCCATCACCAGAATAAATGCCAACCTTACAAATATTGAAAACGGTACCAGCGGGGTTGACTGGACAGGAAAAAACCCTGATGATCAAATTCAGTTTACCCAGGCCTCTGTGGGATATGATTTTGTAAATACGATGAAACTAAAAATGCTGGCCGGGCGTGATTACTCAAAGGACTTTAAGACCGATTCTGTTGGTTATTTAATTAACGAGGCCGCACTCAACAGGATAGGCTACAAAGACCCAATTGGAAAACCGCTAACTTTTTGGGGCAAAAAAGGAACTATCATCGGCTTGATAAAAGATTTTCACTTCAACTCACTGCACGAACAGATCAAACCGCTGGTGATACGGTTTGGAGAAAAAGACCCGTACGGAAATGTTATGGTCCGTACACTGCCTGGCCAAACCAAACAAGCGCTGGCAAGCCTGGAAAGTATTTGCAAAAAGCTAAATCCAAGTTTTCCGTTTAACTATACTTTCTCTGACGAAGAATATAAAAACCTGTATCAAAACGAGCAGGTCGTTGGGAAATTGTCAAACGCATTTGCTTTCCTCGGCATATTTATTTCCTGCCTCGGCTTGTTGGGCCTGGCCATGTTTACTGCCGAACAACGCTTTAAAGAGATTGGCATCCGTAAGGTGCTCGGCGCCAGCGTTGCGTCGCTATTTGTTTCATTATCCCGGGAGTTTGTCGTGCTGGTGGTCATCGCGCTATTGATAGCAACACCGCTTTCTTATTTGGCAATGACCAAGTGGCTGGAAAATTATCAATATAAAACAGACATATCATTGTGGGTATTTGCATTATCAGCGCTGATAGCGATTATCATCACCTTGATGACGATAAGCCTCCAAACCGTAAAAGCCGCATTAGTGAACCCAGTAAAGTGCCTTCGTTCAGAGTAAGCAGTCTGCAGTAGCAGTTAACAGTTGAGATACCACTAAGGGGTGACAAAACAAAATGATATGGAAATTATTTTAAAACCGCTGGCGGAATTTGATGCGCAATAAAAGCAATGCTGTTATCAACGCTTCCAGGTGATAACAGCGGCACTGGCAAATTGTGTCAAAAGCCTGAGAAGCGAATGATTTGGGCAGCCAGCCAAAAAGAACTTAGGTCTATAAACGTGCGATCTGAGATTTAGTTTGAAACACAATTGTGGTGCGTTCCGGAGTGAGATGCGGAACGCATTTTTATGCCATGTCAGGTTAGTAAATGCAGAGAGAAAATCTTAGAGTTCATGAATAAGCTAGCACAGATAGCCGTAGATGTATATGTTGATAATCCATATAAAAGCGGATATTATAGGGTTTTAATCAATAAGCCAACTATCGCCGCAATGCCGATGATATAAGGCTCCTGTAGTTTTTTGATATAAATCAATCCTAAAACGGCGGCTATCCCAATTAGTGCGGTAGGAATATCTATGATAGAACGCAACCCGATAATGATAACCGAGCCCACTAAAGCGCCGATTACGGCTGCTGTTATGCCATCTACAAACGCTTTGATGCTGGCATTTTTAGCGATCTTTTTAAACGAGGGAGCCAAGGCAACTGTAAATAAATAACAAGGCAAAAATGTGGCTAACGCGGCTATGCAAGCACCCGGAAAACCCGCCACTAAATAGCCAATAAAGCCAACGGTAATTACCACTGGGCCCGGCGTGATCATGGCTACCGCAACAGCGTCCACAAATTGCTTTTCGTTCAGCCAGCCAAACTCTTTAACCACTCCGCCATGCAGGAATGGGACAATAGCCAAACCGCTGCCAAATACGAATGCCCCGGCCTTTAAAAAGAACCAGCCGATCTCCTGCAAGGTTTTGCCGTTATAATTCCAGAAACCAACACTCAATAAAATCCCGGCAGGAATTATGGTTGGTCTTTTTATCCATTCGGGTGGTGCTTTTATCAGCATATATAAAATACCACAAGCCAGAAATAATAAGACTTCTTCTTTTTGGGTAATTGCGGTTATGGCTATTCCAATGATATAAAATAGCCATAACAACCATTTGCTTTTCATGGCAGCCCATTCAAACTTACTGATGGATTTAACGGTCAGCTTGTAAGCGCTTATGCCGATAATACCGATAACCGCTGCGCCAACGCCATAAAACACGGCTTGCATCCAGGTTAGCCCGCCGTATAGTTGGTAGGCCATGCCTAATAGAACCACCATGATAAAGGACGGCAGTACAAAGGCCAGCCCGGTCAAAGTTGCCCCAATTAGCCCATAATGCACAAAGCCGACGTAAATGCCCAGCTGTGCCGCCAAAGGCCCCGGTGCCAGTTGTGCCAAAGCTAATCCCTCTTTATATTCAGCCTCGGTCAGCCATCCTTTATCTTCTACCAGGTCGCGGTGCATATAGCCTACCAAAGCTACCGGCCCGCCAAAACCCCAGGTGCCCAGCTTCAGGTAATATTTGGTTATATCCAATAAGGAATAAGCCGGTTTAATAGATTGTTCTTTCATTACATCTTCATGCCGCCCATTGGCGCTTTGCCTAATACATCTAAAGCGGCGCGAAATCCCTGCGCCAATGTTGCGGCGTTGCCACGGCCATAATAATGCAGGAATATCATATGCGGATCATCGCCGAGCATGTGGTTGTGAACAGCTACCACTTCCAGGTTATGTGCACGCAGGGTTTTAATAACCGTATTTACCTCGCTTTGCAGCATGGCAATATCGCCAGCGATATGTGCATCATCCTGTTTGCCTGCGAAAGAGGCCCAAGTGTTCAGCCCGATATTGGTCGTCATTTCCACGCCCATTGCCATTACTTTTACATCGGCCCTGCCGATGGTATATTTATAAGTCGGGCCGTTTACTGTTCCTGTATATTTTACAATAGCATCCAGGGCAGGCAGGTCAAAGTTTTCTTTACCTGTAATTGTTGGTGGCGGAGATGGTGCAGGTTGATTGGCCGGAAATATTTTGCTGTCGCGGATGGTATCGGCATATTTTTTGGCCAGGTCGGCAATATTGCCCATGCCATGAATGTGCATATAGAATATACGCGGCTCTTCGTAAAAAAAGTGATTGTGAATAGCGGCTATTTCCAGTCCATTGGCATGGGCCGCAGAGATTAACGGGTTAACTTCTTCCATCTGCAAAACGGTATCGCTCATTACCATCGCTGATTTACCATCGGTAGTTTTCTTGAATGACACCCAGCCACCAAAACCAAACGGAATAGGTACAGGTTCGCCCTTAATTTTCATTTTCAGATCGTTACGGGGAAGTGGTGTAGTATAAACTTGTTCGGCATCCTTATAGCTGCCTTTCTTGCCTAAAGCGGCATCTATAGCGGCCATTTCGTCCGTGGTGATCGGAGGAGTTTTAGCTGTCGGCAATGGCAATGCCAGAAGCTTACCCATTGGTAACAGCAAAGCGGTTCCTGCTAATGCGGTCGTTTGTAAAAATGTTCTTCGGTTGTTATTCGTTTTCATAAGCAGCGTTGGTATTAGTGATACAATGCTACCTGTCCAAAAACCAAAAAAATTGTACAAATTTAACTATTTGTATCCTTTTTACTTTTCAAAATGTTTTTTCTGTACAAAGACGGGTTTTGCCCGGTTTGCTTTTTAAAGATACGGTTGAAATGGCTTTGGTCGGAAAAACCGGTAAGGTAAGCGATCTCTGTCAACGAGTAGGCTGTATTTTCAATCAGGTTGATGGCTTTTTCTATACGCAGTTTACGAATATAATCGCCAAAAGAAAGGTTTTCAAAGTATTTGGAAAACTCGCGGGAAAGATAAGCCGGGTTGATCTCCAGTACATCAGATACTTGTTGTAAGCTTAAACTCATATTGGTATCCATTTGATCCTGGATCATTTCTTTGAGTTCCTTTGCCCATGCAGGCGCTTTTTTACCCTTGCTGTCTTGCAGGTACCTGGTAAAAACTTCCAGCAGCATTTGTTCTGCCGTCCCCGTTTGTGAATGTTTTTTATGGTATAAATGCTGCGCCCAACTATATAATCCATCGTAGATACACATGCCGAATGCCAGCAAATCCTGGTCGTTTTTACTATTATAAGCCAGTCCCGAAAAAACAGCTTCCAGTCCGGCGGATTGTGGCGCGAAGTCGTGCCTGTCGGTATCTGCACCCCGAACGATAGCCGCCAATCGGTCAAGCGCTGGGTCTTTTATTTCGTGCTTTTTGATGAAATAATCAAATGTACATTGATCGTTATAGTGTGTATATTCCACGCCCGGCAAGTCAAAGGGTATAGCATCCAGTTCTTTGGCCTTGTCCAACACTTGGGCGAATGGAACATAAATAATTTCAGCATCGGCATCAATAAAACGTTTGATTAGCCAGGGACAGGCGATGCGGTCAATTTTTGGATGTTCGCGGGTGATCCACTTCATAACAGGCAAAGTTAATAGGACAGGTGGTTTAACGAAATACAGAAAGATAACAGAAACAAACTCTAAATTCGTTATTCAAACCGATGACTATGAGCCACTATCGTTTAATACTCTTGTTTGCCGCAATGGGTTGCTTTAATAGTTGTCAGGCGCAGGAAAGTGGTCAGCAATTGCTGACTCTCCAAAAGGAAATTGTGTTATCTAATGTAAAAGGCCGCATTGATCATATTGATATTAACATCAAGGATCAGATCGCCTATGTTGCCGCATTAGGCAATAACACGCTGGAAATAGTTGATTTAAAAAACGGGAAAGTGACGCGTTCAATTACCGGCCTTGACGAGCCGCAAGGTGTGGCTTATATCTCCAAACACCAGGAGATATTGGTCGCCAATGGCGGTACAGGTGAATGCGGTTTTTATAATGCTTTAACTTTAAAAAAGACGGGCAGTATCAAATTGCCAGACGATGCAGATGATGTGCGCTATGATGCAGAAACAGATAAAATTTATGTGGGCTATGGCAGTGGTGGTATTGCCATTATTGACGCGGCCAGCCGCAAACAAGTTGGCAATATTGTTTTACCTGCACATCCGGAATCTTTTCAAATAGATATAAAAGCAAATAAATTATGGGTTAACCTGCCGGGTTCCGGGATGATTGGCGTAGCCGATATAAAACAGTTAAAGCTAATCGCGAAATGGTCAAAACTATTGCCTCGCGCTAACTTTCCGATGGCGTATGATGAGGTGCAGCACCGGATCATTGTCGGTTACCGCGTACCGGCAAAGCTGATCGTTTGTGACAGCGAAACGGGCAAGGAACTATTTAGCGGGCCAATGGTGGGTGACGTAGACGACTTATATTGGGATGCAAAAAGCAAACAGGTTTATATCAGTGGCGGCGGCGGGGCGGTGGATATTTTCAAACAGATGAGTGATACAGATTATAAACAAATAGCTCATATCAAAACCCGTAGCGGCGCCCGTACTTCGTTGTTGGTGCCGGAGTTAGGTTTATTCCTGATTGCAGCCAGAGAAAGCGGTGGTGAAAAAGCAACTTTATTGGTTTATCAAACAAAGTAGGTTCTTCTTTTAATAGAGAAAGGGGCCACCCTTAAAAAGACAAACAAAGAAAACGGGGAAAGATTAAAAAAATCTTTCCCCGTCGAATCTGTCTTTGCAATGAATGTCAAAAACTGAATTTGTGACCCCAAAAGTACAGATGTCGAACTCTTTTATTGAGGATGTGAAGAAAATTGTGGCATTAAAAGATGATCTAACTATGCCTCAATTAAAGATTAGTGAACTTCTAAATTTCTATGTCTAAACCAGGAATAAAAATCTTTTTGTCGCCATATTTTCTATACATTTTATCTCCACTTTATCGATCTTTCTTCCCACTTGAGCTATAGCCATTTGCTGCTTTCTTCGCCTTACGAATAAAAACAAGCACAACGATAGGAAGTATTCCAGACATGAAAATTGTATTTAACAAATGGCCTATTGATTGGTATTGTTGAGTTGGTTCAACTATAGGTAAATAGAAAAACTGAAAAGGAAGTAGACAAAGGTCACCAATACACAATATTGTTAGTACTTTCCTGTATGTTACCAAGAAATCATACCAATCTCATTCAAAGAGGAATTTCTGTCTATATTTTTGAGGGCTGATTCCTACTAATTGTTTAAAGAGATTGGAAAAAGTTGCTGTACTCTCGTAGCCGATATGGTACACGATTTCACTTATATTCATAGCCGGGTCTTCCATAAGCTCTAAGGCTTTTTGCATTCTGCTCGTTTTGATAAATTGAAATATGGTCATACCCGTTTCTTGTTTAAAGAGCCTTGAAAGTGTACGTTCCGGAATATTAGCAGCCTTCGAAAT
>JAQBOK010000139.1 GCA_028288085.1 Mucilaginibacter sp. | reverse complement strand
ATTTCGCACCCGCGGCAAAACCGATCATATTGCTGGTTAATGAGCAAACCCTGAGCGATGGAGAAATGACAGCTACCGGTTTTAAAGCCTTAGGGCTTGGAAAAATAATTGGCACCGAAACGTATCGCTGGATCATATTCACGAGCGGAAAAGGGCTGGTTGATGGCTCATTTTACCGCATACCAGCATGGGGTTGTTTTACACTGGATGGTAAGGACATTGAAAAAACCGGAGTTACCCCTGATATCAATGTAAAAACCAGTTTCACTGACCGACTGGAAAATAAAGACCCCCAATTAGACAGGGCCATTGACGAGATCATGAAACAATTGAAATAGATTTTATATGCAGGGGCGTAAAACATCGCGTCTCTGCATTTTATTTTTTGGCCAGGTATTTTGCTTGCATTTGCTTGATAAAGCGCACCCCTCTTTGCAACAGGCTACCCTTACGGTTTTTAAGGAAGTTTTTGATAGCATGATAAGCTTGCTGGTTTTCCTTTATTTCTACAGGGAATTCCTTCACCTCCTTTTTGGCGATCTGTACCTGGTACATATTCTCCATATTAGAATGTACACCACTCCCGTCATGCCCTATATTGTTAATAAGGGACCGTGATGGGTTTAGCGTGAGGCCATTCTTTAAAAAAATGGATGCATACCAGCGTATGGCCCATGAATTATTTTTCCCTGCCTTAAATTCATTCATTTGTTTCCAGAAGTTCATAGTGCCCTCAATGGAAAAATGGTCAATTTTCTGCTTATCAAAGTGAGTAATCAGTTTGTCAATATCCGGTTCAAAATCTTTCCACGCACGTGCCCAGGTAGCCCACCCCCAACTGCTTGCAGCACGATAAAAAAAGGTTTGTGGTAGTTTTTTATCCGCAAGGGGATACATGTAGGCGCCAATATGCATTACCTTCTCTTCATTGGCATAACGGTTAAGCGCCTCGTTAAAATATTGAAGCGTATATGGTGACGACAGGAGGTCATCTTCAAAAACAATCACTTTTTCGTATTCATTAACCAATTTGGTAACCCCACTGATAATGGAATTAGCAAGACCAAGATTATCTTTTCTGATGATCAATTTAACTGATTTAAACCCCGTTACTTCCTTAGCAAGCTGCCTTACTTCGTCAACTTTAACCTTATCTGATTCTGTTTTTGGTCCATCCGAAAAAATAAACAGCCTTGACTCTTCGGCGAACAGGTTTTTTTGCAAATAGCTCAGGGTACGGCGGGTATGTTCGGGCCGGTTATAAACGAATAAAGCTATTGGAGAAAATTGCTGCATTTATTATAGATTAAACAACTTAAAACTTTATTTGCTTTACGGCTAATATATTATTCGGGTTTCCTCAATACATAAAATACACTTTGCGGGGCAATTCTTTTCAGTTTGCTGGTTGCATGATATTGCAGGTTCCATTTCATTGCTTTTGAGAACCATTTATCAAATAAAAGATAAGCTTTATAAGTATAAACGGGCCTTTTTGAAATTTTGGACAAGCCCCGCTGAAAAAACGCAGTCATAGCAAAACAAAAACCCTCATTAACTATCTCTGCGCCCATCTCTTTAATAACCAATCTGAAAATATTTAGAGGGATACCCCTTTCATTACAGGTAAGCCCTTTGCGCGGTTTGGTCCAGTCGCCCATTGAAATGATAGGCTCGCGCAGTAAAATATATCCTCCAGGTTTAGTAACCCTATATAATTCTTTTATAATAAAGCTAACATTCGGGATATGGTGGAGCGTACCAAAACTGGTTACCAGATCAAAAAAATTATCCGGATAATCAACAGCGCCATCAATGTTGGGCTTGGTATAAATCGGCTTAATATGCTTTATCTTTTCGGACCTTAAATTATCCGAGGGTTCAATAATATAGAGGTTAGTTATGTCATCAATTATAGGGTGATACTCATGTCCCCATGCCGCACCTAAGCCCAATACATTTTCAAATTTCTTCCCTTTGAGGTATTTAAACCCGTGAAGCTGGTTTAACGGATGATAACCATATTCGTATTTATCCAGTTCCTTGCTGCCCAGGTCTGCATAAGCTTCAGCCTCCTCTTCATACCATTTCCTGATCTCATCAATGCTAAATTCATCACCATACAAAGCCTCACCCAAAAGATATTTATTCATATAATTAATCTGGACAGCAAATATAATTAAACTAAATTAAGATGGTTATTCTGTAACAAACAGCTGCAACCTTGCATACAAAACAATGGCAAATTCTTTTATACACAGTATCCGGGCCAATTAAATCCCTAAACAATTATCATCCCTGTAAAATACCGAAGTTGATTTGCGGTAAAACAAACCAGGTGAAATTCCACTGAATGATAAATGCTTAAATCCATTCATGATCAAAAAATCAACGCCCTGCTTGTATTCAATTCGCTCAGAATCATCCAATACCACTACACCATTTGGAGATAAGGCATTAATTGATTGCTTACAGCAAGCAACCCTATCCCGGCCGTCAACAATAATGATATCGAATTTTTCTTCCAGTTTAACCGGCATGTGGCAATAATCGCCCCCCCTAACCAATTCACAGAATATCATTTCTGAATTTTCTGGTTTCGATTTAACTATCTTTTCAAACCAATCCTTGTCATGCTCAACTGAAACAACCATTCCTGCGTATTTTGCATAGAAAAAAGTTGAATTACCAGACCCGAATTCAAAAACGGCATGCTGCTTAACTAGTCTTTCTTTAATAAAATCGATAAAGGAATAGGTAACCCATGGAATAGGGTTGCCTTCGCGGTCAACAGGGGATTTGCTATCATAAGCTTTGAACCATCCAATATCATTAAAATAACCTTTGTGGTTATATGACAACAGAGCCTTCAGCCTATTAGGCTGGAATAATACCTTTAGCAGGGATGAAATTTTACTCAACGTTTAAATATTTTTTGAAACAACGAAATTAAAAACAATGATCTTAACATCATTAACCCCTGGTTATTCACTTTTGGTATAGCCAGGATAAAAAATGTTGAACCAGCATAAGCAGCGAGTGTTGCTATTGCCGCACCCATCATACCCATTTTGGGTATCAATATCAAATTAAGAACAATATTTACCACCGCACCAAAACCTGTGCGGATAAATGTCAATCTATTAAAATTTTCGGCAATTAAATATTGACTGCTTGCGGCACCCAGAAATACGAATACGCCCGACCAAATATGCACCGAAAGTACAGGGGCCGCGTTAGCATATGCAGGTAATAATTTATAGATCAATGGCGAAGTGAAAGTCACGATTAAAGCTATGGGTACACTCAGGTAAACCATCAGATCGTACAAATGTTGTATCCGTTTATTATATCGTTGCTGGTCATCGCGCCTGGCATTTAAAATTGCCGGGAACAAAGAACCTACGATAACAATGGGTACAAAATTCCATGCTTCGCTCAATGACGCAACCGTAGCATATGCTCCGGCTTCTTTTAAACCCGACATATTTTGCAACATGATCTGATCTATCTTCATGTATAACGTAACCATAATACCGGATATAATTAAAGGCCACGAATAAGAAAGCAATTTTTTTGCCAGGGCAGAACTATAAGTCCATTTGAAAATACTCCTGTTTTTGCGCTGATAGGTAAAATAATACCCCAGAGATAAGAGGAAAAAATCAAAAGCATAGGCGTATACAAAATAAACCAACGGTTGCCTGGTATAAATTAATGCAAGTTTAACGATGGCAGATACCAGGTTCCCCGCTATCTGGACCTGCATTATATATTTGGATTGTACCTGCGATTGGAAATAGGCATCAATTACGGTAAAAGCCTGTATTATGCCTATGCACGAAAAAATAAGCACATAACTATATGGTGTTCCCCTTGCAGGATAAATATGATAACCTATCCAGATAAGAGGAATGCAGCAAAACCCTGCAATTACTTTCATCCAGAAAGAAGTACCTAATATTTGATCACGGTTTTCAGGAAAATGGTGGAGTTCTTTAACAATAAACATATCGAGCCCGAGGGTGGCTATAGCTGAAAAGAAGTAGATGTAGGCGATGCCGCCATTGATAATACCATTATCGGCCTTGCCCAAATAATTGGCCACGCTAATACCAACTATCATTTTTATGAACAAACTCCCTATGCGGCCAATAAATAACATGCCCGTATTTTTAAAATACTTCTCAAGGGCCTGTTGATCGAATCCTGGAATGCCGGGTATGCGCATAGTTTGCGGGTAAAGGTATAAAAAAAGCTAAACCCTGTGTATAAGGATCTAGCTTTCGCAATTAAACCGAATTATTTATTAAGCTTATGGTCTGTGCAAAACGTAGGATTTATCTGTATACCATATTTTACCCAGCGGATCAACAGATATACTTGTACCAGAAATACCAACAATTTGCGACCATCCACCATTAATAAATTTATAAATTGGCGGTTTATAACCAACAATTGTTGTGTCTGTACCGGTAACAAATACTGAGCCATCGGCGCCTACACCTACATCGTTACCTTCAACACCATACATTGTATCCCATAAATAAGTACCTCCATACCTGAAAACAAGTTTTGATTGGTTTACTACCCAGGGAATACCATTTGGAGCAACGGCGATGTGAATACCCGCGCAATCCGGCATAGTGTCCCATGCGCTGCCGTTCCATTTCATGATAATATATCCCCCGGTGGCAGTCGCAAATTGTGTACCTATGGCAAATACAGATCCGTCAGCCCCTATGCCAATATCCGTTGCGGTACCCGGTAACTGATCCCATGTACTCCCATTATATCTGAATATCAGGTGAGATTTATTTACCACCCACGGCACTCCTTGTGGAGACACAGCTACTCTTATGGCTGCACAATCAGGCAGCTTATGGAACTGACTATTGGTCAGCTTATAAATGCCATAACCACCAGTTACCGACACACTATCAGCCCCAACTACGAACACAGAACCATCTGCCCCTACACCAACATCGGTAGCTCTAACATCGGTAACTGTTACATTACAGGTTGCAGAAACCGCATAAGTGTTACTTTTCACATTAATAATTGCGCTGCCTTGCTTTAGGGTAGTTATTAACCCGGCATTGCTAACTATTGCAACCGTTGAATCAGATGAAGTCCAGGTAAGATCATTGGCAGAGTAATTTTTTGAAACAAGTTGCTTTGAAGTACCGGCTGAAAGCCTTAAGGTATCAAAGGATATGATTACTGAATGATCTGGTTCAGTTTTAACTTCTTTTACACATGATGTTATCAAAAACGTCACGCTAAAAAAAATAAATAGTATTAGAATCGCACTTTTCATTATATGGATAGGGTTTAGGTTTAAAAAATAAAATTATATTATATCCCGCAGGTGTAACCGTTTATATAAAAAATAAGCGGCGCGTTCCTATCGCAGCTTTTTATTTATCGGCATTATAAACCTGTTTAATTAATTAACAATTTCTGAAGTTCATCAGGATTGATCGCACGATTATAAATGCGCAACTCATCCATAGATCCCTGGAAGAAATATCCGTTGTCCGGAACGCTCGGGTCATCTTTTCCAATGTACATCAAAGAATTTATAGATGAATTTGGCG
Source organism: Mucilaginibacter sp. (assembly GCA_028288085.1). Taxonomy (GTDB): domain Bacteria; phylum Bacteroidota; class Bacteroidia; order Sphingobacteriales; family Sphingobacteriaceae; genus Mucilaginibacter. The sequence continues at coordinate 3,106 of JAQBOK010000139.1, read as the reverse complement.
AATAAACAGCACTGGTATTATCCAGTACACCATTTACATATATACTTAATTGCGAAGTTGCCGCTTTATAAATAGTTGTAACCATTAGCCATTGATTCAGAGGGATTATTTTATTTCCAGTAGCATTAATGCTGCCGCCACCCGGTCCAAAATTGATGGATCCGATTGGATTTGCAGCATCACCGCCTACACTCATTGCCCAGCCATTGTCTGCACCGGTAAGCCTTTTACAAAAAATAATCGAGCCAAAATAACTATTGTACGTCTCTATATTTATCCAGGCGTTTATGGTAAAGTCCGTATTATTTAACCTAAGTTCTTGCTTGTCTGCCACACTTATATAACTTGTAGAGCCGTCAAAATGATAGGCGCTATTTGCATTGCCGTGCCTGTTAGGTGCCGAGGATATATTAAAAACAGTTCCGTCATTCTTATGGCCTGATGCATCAAGGCCACTATCGTTGAACGGATAATAAGCGATCAATCCTACAGCCAGATTATCGATCCTTGGGGCAACTGAAACTAAACAGAATGATGTGATTGTAGCGCCCTGGTTGCGCACCGAAACTATTGCCTCACCTTCTTTTATCGCAGTTATTGCCCCGCTGTTGCTCACAGTAAGAATAGTACTATCAGATGAGTGCCAAACCAATGCTGTTTTATCGTATCCTAATGGTGTAAGCGTAAAGTTTACATTTTTGACATCTCCGGCATTCATTTTCAAGGTGTCTTTGCTTAAAGTAATAGCCTTAAGTTCGGGCAAAACTGAAACTAAACAAAATGTGGTAACAGTACCCGAAGGGTTGTGTACAGAAACTATTGCCTGACCTTCTTTTTTTGCGGTTATTAAGCCGCTGTTATCAACCGAAATAATTGTGTTATCTGATGATTGCCAAACCAATTTAGTTTTGTCGTAGGTGGAAGGAGCAAGTGTGAAACTGATGCTTTTAGTATCACCGACGTTCATTTTTAAGGTATCCTTACTTAAAGTGATTGCCGTAAGATCTGCAGGTTTAGGATCCTCTTTTTTACACGATGCAAGTGCCCCAACAATAATAAAAGCAAGAAGTAAAAATTTTTTCATTACGATAAGGATGCAAAAAATCAAATATAAATATATAACCGAGTATTTCCTTAGTGAATACCAACAAAAAAAAGCCTTGATTTACACCAAGGCTCTCGTATACGAAGTAAATTAATTATTGATTCACAAACTTTTTAGCGTTTATCCTGCGTTCGTTTTCATTAAGGAATATTTTACGCATACGAATACTTTGTGGAGTAACCTCAATGTATTCATCAGCCTGTATATATTCCATTGATTCTTCTAACGAAAACTTAATGGCCGGCGCAATACGAACGTTAGTATCGCTACCAGAAGCGCGCATATTGGTTAACTGCTTGCCTTTAGTAAGGTTGATCACTAAATCGTTGTCACGGATGTGCTCGCCCAAAACCTGTCCTTCATAAACATCCACTCCCGGATCGATATGAAAACGACCACGGTCTTGTAATTTATCAATTGCGAAAGCAGTTGTTTTACCAGTATCCATAGATACCAAAACACCATTTAAACGGCCGGGAATAGTACCCTTCCATGGTTCGTATGCTTTAAAGCGGTGAGCCATGATAGCCTCGCCACCGGTAGCGGTCAATACGTTGTTACGTAAACCGATAATACCACGTGCCGGGATATCAAATTCCAAATGCTGCAAATCGCCTTTAGGCTCCATAACCAATAAGTCACCTTTACGTTGAGTTACCAGTTCAATCACCTTACCGGCAACTTCTCCGGGTACATCTACTATCAGGGTTTCAATCGGCTCGCATTTAACACCGTCAATTTCTTTGATGATAACCTGGGGCTGACCAACCTGCAATTCGTAACCTTCGCGACGCATGGTTTCGATCAATACTGATAAGTGCAGGATACCACGACCATAAACCAGGTATGAATCCGGCGATTCAGTTTCTACTACTTTAAGCGCCAGATTTTTTTCCATCTCCTTGTACAACCTGTCGCGCAAATGGCGTGAGGTTACAAACTTGCCTTCTTTACCAAAAAACGGTGAAGTATTAATGGTGAAAAGCATGTTCATGGTTGGCTCGTCAATTTTAATAACGGCCAGTTGTTCTGGTTTTTCAAAATCAGCAATGGTATCGCCAATATCAAAACCTTCTATACCAACTACAGCACAAATATCGCCTGAGCTTACTGAAGTTGTTCTTACTTGACCCAATCCTTCAAAAGTGTAAAGTTCTTTTATTCTTGATTTTTGAACAGTACCATCACGTTTTACCAGTGATACCGGCATGTTTTCTTTAATCGTTCCGCGTGCTACACGACCAATTGCGATACGGCCAACAAAGGATGAATAATCCAATGAAGTGATCTGCATTTGCAATGTACCTTCAGATACAGGTGCTGGCGGAATGTTTGCCAATATCGCATCCATCAAAGGGAAAATATCTTCTGTAGGTTGTTTCCAGTCGGTGCTCATCCATCCTTGCTTTGAAGAACCATAGATAACCGGGAAATCCAGCTGATCTTCTGTTGCTTCAAGGTTGAAGAACAATTCAAATATTTGTTCGTAAACTTCTTCAGGGCGGCAGTTTTCTTTATCTACTTTATTTACAACAACAATAGGTTTTAAGCCTAAAGCTAAAGCTTTTTGAGTAACAAAACGGGTTTGAGGCATAGCACCTTCAAAAGCATCGCATAGCAATAATACACCGTCGGCCATTTTCAATACGCGCTCTACCTCACCACCAAAGTCGGCGTGACCGGGAGTATCAATAATGTTTATCTTAACATCTTTATACATTACCGAAACGTTTTTTGAAACGATGGTAATACCTCGTTCCCGTTCCAGGTCATTGTTATCCAATATCAATTCGCCTGTTTCCTGTCCTTCACGGAAAATGGCGCAACTATGTAATATTTTGTCAACCAGTGTAGTTTTACCGTGGTCAACGTGTGCGATGATCGCTATATTTCTTATTTTTTGCATATAAATGCGGCTCCTAAATTTGGCGCAAAGGTAAGCTTAATATATGGGATATTAAAGTAGTTACGTCGTATTAGCGTAATAATGATGCAGGATTA
>JAQBOK010000138.1 GCA_028288085.1 Mucilaginibacter sp. | reverse complement strand
TCTATCAGCACGCCATTTTCATCAGCCGAACGCTTCAATACATCAACCACAATTTTACTTGCCAGTACGCTTTTATCCTTTACGCGAACATACACCCACCATTTTCCATCCTCAGCTAAGGAGTAGTGGGGTTTAATATTGCTTTCAGCAATTTCTACCACCAATACCATTCTGTCGTCTATATACACTTCTTCAAATAGAGGTTCCAGTGCCGGTCTGGCAAAAAGCTGCGCCGCTTTTGTGATCATGTAGCGTTCTTCATCTTCTGATTTTACGCCATTTATGGTGCCATCATCCGCTACACCAATTAGTAACCTGCCACCTTTATTATTAGCGAAGGATACCATAGTTTTTGCAATCTTTTCGCAGCTGGTAATGGTTTTTTTAAAATCAAGTGTTACTCCTTCACCCTCAAAAATCAACTTTTTCACATTGGTTGCTCTCATCCCTAATTCTTATTTTATATATGGTGTAAAAATTTCCATCCAACTTTCGGGGCGGCTTATTGTTGTAAAACCAAATTGGGCATATAAACTGTGCGCATCAGCTGTTGCCAGCAACCATCTTCTTAATCCCTGTAGTTCGGGATGTTCTTTTATGGTTTGCATCAGCCACTTTGAGAGGCCTAAACGCCTGTGGTCAGTTACTATAAAAACATCACAAATATACGCAAAAGTAGCCTTATCAGTCACTACGCGGGCAAAACCGGCTTGTTTGCCCTGTTTATAAATGCCAAAACAAATAGAATTTTCGATGGCTTTTTTAACGTTTTCGGCAGGAATGCCTTTAGCCCAATACGATTCATTGTTAAGGTAATTGTAAACAACATCAAAGTCTACCAGGTTTTTATCTGTGGATATTATAAACCCTTTTTCAAGGAAAGCATTATCATTCATCATCGTTTTCATCAGATGGCTACACTTGTGTTATCATCGGTAGGATTAAGATTACGTATATACACCTCGCTTAAGACTGATACGCACAGTTCTCCAACTTTATTGTACATTTCAACAGGGTACATCTTCGTAAACTTACCGCTCGTATTCAATATATGTTCAACGTCTTCAATATCTTCTTCCGTTATTTTAATGTCGAAAAAGAGATCTGTTCTTCCTGGCTTGAGGTACTTTATCTCGGCTGATTTGAGCCATACCCGTACTTTGTACCCCTTATGTATAAGTATCTGGTGAAAAAGCAGTGGATAAAATGGGTCGGCCGCCGCAAAAATGGTACCTCCAAAAATGGAGTTATTATAATTATTATTGATAAGGCTCTTATTTACCTTCACTTTAACTCCCCTGAAATCCTTCTCAAACCTGATCACCCAAATGCGTTGAAATAGTAGGGGAGGGTAAAAACGCAAAGCCCATTTCAAAACATTTTCAGATATTGCCATGATGGCTAAATATCTGAAATTTATGGGTAAACCCGATAATAAAAATTAAAGAATGATTAACCGTTATAGAACAATTTGTATGGCTTATAAAGAAAAGGCCTGGCTAACCATAAATATTAAACAGACCTTCAAGGAAATGATTTTTTAAAGAATACTTTTTACAACGCCGCCATCAGCACGTAGGGCGGCGCCGTTTGTAGCCGATGATAATGGACTTGATAAGTAAGTTACCAGGTTGGCGATCTCATCGGTTGTAGCGAAACGCTGAAGCAATGACGTTGGGCGCGCGTGTTTAAAGAATTCTTTTTCGATATCGGAAGCGCTTTTTCCCTGGTCTTTGGCTAAACTTTCAATAAAATTACCTGCGCCTTCAGAGAATGTTGGCCCGGGTAATACCGTGTTTACAGTTACATTGGTACCAACAGTCAGTTCGGCCAAGCCGCGCGAAACGGCGATCTGGGCCGTTTTTGTCATACCATAATGTATCATTTCAGCAGGTATTTGTACGGCAGATTCGCTTGAAATAAAAATGATGCGCCCCCAGTTTTTTTGCAACATCTTATCAAAATAAGCGCGTGACAACCGAACGCCGCTTAACACGTTTACTTCAAAGAATTTAAACCAATCTGCATCTGTGATATCTTTAAATGGTTTTGGTTCAAAAATTCCAACATTATTTACCAATATATCAATATCAGGCAATTGTTTGATCAAGTCATCGATCTGGTTATTATCGGAAAAATCAACCGCAAAACCGTGAATGTTTTGATTGCCGGTTTCATCTTTTAATTTTTTTACCGCAGCTTCAACACGTTCTATTGTGCGGCCGTTAATATAAACTTCAGCATTTTCACTTGCCAATTGTTTTGCAATGGCGTATCCGATACCAGCTGTTGAACCGGTAACCAAGGCTTTTTTATTATTTAATTGCAGATCCATGTTTTCAATTTATTAGATAACACTAAACTACAAGCTATATCGGTGATAATGATCTTTAATGTGAAAGATGGAATAAAAGTGACATTGTTTATTGGATGTATATAATAAGAAAGTGAATGAAAACGTGCAACTTGGCACGACACAATAAGGAATAAATTATTCTCATAATTAATATTATGTTAAGTAAGTATTGAATTTTAAAAGCCTGCGTTTTAAACAGGCTTTTAATATTAGTACCCCCTATTATAGAGCGTCAATCTTTTTCTGTGTTTCATTAGCACTTGCTGTATCTTTTTTACCTAAGTAATAAGATTTCAGATTTGTTAGTGCATCCTTAGATTTTGGATTAAGTTCAACTGCCTTTAATAAATAAGGTTTTGCCGCGTCGAACTGTTTACTTGCATTGGCCATGGCTGCATCATAAGCTTTAGTATCATTTACGGGCAATTGCTGTGCTGCATTATAAGCATCAATAGCCGGCGCCATCAATACATAGCCTAAGTTTAAATTTGCTTCAAAATAATTTCCATCTAGTGCTACAGCTTTCTTATACATTTCGGCCGATTTGCCAAAGTTATCAATTCGTGCTTGCTTAAACTTAGCAATTTGAGGATTAGGAGGTGTTTTGGTTCCTGGTTTAGCTGTTTTTACAGCCTTACTGGCAGCATTTTCGGCTTTTCTCAGATCATTGCCTGCAGATTCTGCAACTTGCGAATAAGTTAAACCTTCATAATAATATAAGGCTTTATTGTTTGGATCAGCCTTAATAGCCGTTTCTATTTTTGTAATTAAATCGGCAGACTGGCCGGCTTGCAGATTAACTTCTATTTCCTCTTTTCGCAAATTTGAATTTGTAGGAAATTTAGTCACCCCTTCGCCAATTGATTTTATAGCGCCTGCTGTATCTTTATTCAACAAATATAAAGTTGGCAGATCCGCATAAACTTTATCCTTACCCGAATAATTTGTTGTTATCAATTTGTTATAATTGGTTATTGCTGCCGGATAGTTTTTGGCATTAGCAGCAGATATTGCTGTATATAATACTGTGGTAGTATCATCAGGTACTGCCTGGCGAGCGGCATCAAACGCTTTATAAGCGTCGTCATATCTTTTGGCTTGGAAAGCTTTAACACCTTTATCCAGCTGTATCTGCGCTAATTCCTTCCTGGCATGGTCTATCAGTGTGGCGTTTTCTTTTTTTGTATCCGTTTCAATGGCCTTTGTCATTGCTTCTTCAGCTGTTGCAATTTCTGTCGCTGATGTTGCGGCAACAGTATCTTTTGAGGCAATTGACGCATAAATGGCAGCTTTTAAAGCGTAAGTTTGCGGTAATGCTGCTGTTTTTGCATTGACAGAGGCTTTGTCGATAGAGGTTTTGGCATTGGCCAACGAAGGTTTTGCAAGAGCGTAATTGGCCCGTGATAATCCGTCATATTTTTGATATTCTTCGTTTGCAGTATTAAGCTCGCCTTTTTGAGCAAAGGCACTCACAGTGATTACCCCCATAAAGGCTGTCATCAAAACTTTAATTTTCATGTTTTATTGATTAGTTAATAATTTAAGTTTAGTGTTTATTTTGTCAATTTGATCCTGGTTGCCTGTTTTTGTGTAAACTAACTGTAAGAGCTGCAGGCATTTAATATCATTTGGCGATATCTCGTTCGCTTTTTCCAGCCACTGCCCTGCCCTTGTAACATCTTTTGAACTGTCTTCGCCGTGTTTTAGTATACCTTCTTTAAAGTAAAGTATACCCAGGTTATAAACGGGGTCATATACAGAGCTATTCAATTCTATCGCATGTAAATACAACGATTCGGCTTTGTCAAATTCATTGAGGTGATCATAACAATTGGCTGCAATAAAAGTGATTTCGGCATTGTTGGCGTTTTCATCCAATACCTGGGACAGTAAAGGCTCCAGGGACTTATAGTTCTTTTGATTGTTGTAAATATTGGCCTCATCAAGTAGAAGAAACTTATCTCCGGGCAAGTGTTTTCTGCCTTTTTGCAGCACCTGCAGCGCTTTTGAGGTATCGCCAATGGCTTTATAGGTGTTGGATGCTGCTTCGATGTATTCAGCCTTGGTGCTATCAGTTTTGAGCAGATCGGTATAATATTTTGCAGCGACGAGCAGGTTTCCTGTCCTATTATTGGCATAAGCTATATATGCATTTAGCTCTTTGAAGCCTGGCGCATACTTTTTGGCTTTTTGAAATGCCACGATGGCGTTGTTATAGTCAGAAACATGCATGTAACCAAAGCCCTGCCTCAGATATACATTGGCCAGGCAGCGCTTTGAATAATCAATTTCTGCCTGGTACTTGTAAATCTTTTTATTGGCAGAAAGCTTATCTACATGTTGAACTGTCTGCTCAAAAAAATTAGCAGACAGTTTGAGTTTATTTAATGAATCGATATACGCTATGCTCGAATAAACTACCGCTTTATATACACTTTTTTCCAGGTCGACTGAATCTGAATGTGTTTTTATCAGACTATCGACAGACTTTTTGGCATTGGTTAAATACTTAAGGTCTTTTTTCTGTTTATAAAAAGCCAGATTATTAGCCACATTCTTTAATACTTCTGTTTGACCAAAAGTAAAAGATGCAGTAACTAAAAATATAAGAAGCGGTAATATTACTTTACGGCCAGCCATATTGTTTTATTCAGTTTCTTCGCCTGTTGGAGACTCTGTATCTGGATTTTCAGCACCTTCAGTAGTGTCCGGCACTTCTTCATCCTCAGAATCATCATGTTCAATTTTTGCTACTGAAGCGATCTCGTCATCACCTTTAAGCGTGATCAATCTTACGCCCTGTGTTGCCCTGCCCATAGTTCTCAGTTCACTTATAGCAATACGTATAAGTATACCCGATTTATTAATGATCATCAGGTCTTCTTTATCAGTAACACCTTTTATGGCAACAAGTTTTCCTGTTTTATCAGTAATGTTAAGTGTTTTAACACCTTTACCACCACGGTTGGTTACGCGATAGTCATCAATGTCAGTACGTTTTCCGTAACCTTTTTCAGATACTACCAGTACAGTTGTTTCCGGATTGTCTATACTGATCATGCCAACAACCTCATCCTTATCATCTTCCAGCGTTATACCACGAACACCGGTAGCCGTACGACCCATTGGTCTCACCTTAGCTTCGTTAAAGCGTATAGCCCTACCAGATTTCAATGCCATCACAATTTCGCTGGTGCCGCTTGTTAAATTGGCTTCAAGCAATGTATCGCCATCATTGATATTAATTGCATTAATACCATTTGCCCTTGGGCGTGAATAAGCTTCAAGCGAAGTTTTTTTGATGGTACCTTTTCGGGTACACATAATGATAAAGTTATTTTCCAGGTATTCTTTATCTTTCAGGCTCACCAGTTTGATGTAGGCCTTAATATTCTCTTCTTTAGGGATATTAATGATATTCTGGATAGCGCGGCCTTTAGAAGTCCGTGATCCTTCCGGAATTTCAAATACTCTCAACCAGAAACAACGTCCGGCTTCGGTGAAAAAGAGCATGTAATTGTGGTTAGAAGCAATAAGTAAATGCTCAATAAAATCAGCATCTCGGCTATTGCTACCTATAGCACCTTTGCCGCCACGGCCCTGCCTGCGATATTCAGTTAAAGGTGTGCGTTTTATATAACCTTCGCGCGAAATTGTAATTACAACATCTTCATCCTCAATGAAATCTTCGGTATTCATTTCTGCGGAGGAGTGCACCATTTCGGTTCTGCGCTCGTCACCGTATTTTTCTTTTATTTCAAGCAACTCATCTTTAATGATCTGCATGCGTAAGCCTTCATCAGCCAAAATAGTTCTGTAATATTCTATTTGCTTCATTAACTCGGCATACTCGGCTTTAATTTTATCACGCTCAAGTCCGGTTAAACGCCTTAAGGTCATATCCAGAATAGCACGGGCCTGGATCTCAGATAGACCAAACTCGGTCATCAAACCATCTCTTGCTGCTTCCGGCGTATCTGAAGCCCTTATCAACTTAATCACCTCATCCAAATGATCAAGAGCGATTAATAAGCCCTCCAATATGTGAGCACGTTTTAAAGCTTCAGCCAGTTCAAACCTGGTACGGCGGATAATTACTTCAAGTCTGTGTTCAACAAAGTGATGGATAAGGTCCCTTAGATTAAGCATCATCGGCCTTCCATGTACCAGAGCAATATTATTTACGCTGAACGATGTTTGCAGTGAAGTATACTTATATAAGTTATTTAATACGATAGCGGCATTGGAGTCGCGTTTTATTTCATAAACGATGCGGATACCTTCCCTGTTTGATTCATCGCGAATAGCGGTAATGCCTTCCAGTTTCTTTTCATTAACCAGTTCGGCAGTGCGCTCTATCATGGTTGATTTATTTACCTGGTAAGGTATTTCGCTCACAATAATACGTTCGCGGTCGTTATTATATACTTCAATTTCGGCACGGGCCCTTAATACTATACGGCCACGACCAGTTTCAAAAGCATCTTTTGCACCTTCGTAACCATAAATAATACCACCTGTTGGAAAGTCTGGCCCTTTAATGAATTTCATTAGTTCCGTCACTTCTATCTGGCGGTTATCCATTAATGCTATTGTAGCATCAATTACTTCCGACAAATTATGTGGTGCCATGTTGGTGGCCATACCTACCGCAATACCTGATGCGCCGTTAACTAATAAGTTGGGGAATTTAGCAGGTAATACTGTTGGCTCTTGTAGTGAATCGTCAAAGTTTAGCTGGAAATCAATGGTATCTTTATTGATATCAGCCAACATTTCTTCGGCTATTTTTTCCAGCCTTGCTTCGGTATACCGCATTGCTGCGGGGTTATCACCATCAATTGATCCGTAGTTTCCCTGGCCTTCAACCAATGGATATCGCAAGCTCCACTCCTGCGCCATACGCACCATGGTGTCGTACACAGACGAGTCACCATGCGGGTGGTACTTACCCATTACCTCCCCCACGATACGTGCGGATTTTTTATAAGGTTTGCTATTATTTAAGCCGAGGTCAAGCATGCCAAAAAGAACACGCCTGTGTACCGGTTTTAAACCATCGCGAACATCTGGTAATGCTCTTGAAACGATAACCGACATTGAATAATCAATGTAGGCTGATCGCATTTCTTCATCAATATTTATTGGAATTATTCTGTCTTCTGATTGTGAATTGTCGTTTCCTGTTTCGTCAGCCATTTTTCTTTATTTGTAGAATCTTCTCTTATAATTGCTCGTTAAAAATTGTTTTTTTAGCGACCTGCGAAGTTAAGAAAATACTTCATTTTACAGCAGGATTTTATGAACATTCTGCACTAAATTTTATTGGAAATTAACATTGTTTGATACCGGCCGTAAATGCTTTTTGAACAGCTGCTATTTCCGTTTCCAGTACTCTTCAACTATCATTCCGCTAGGCAAAGTTGCTTTTAACGTAAGTGTATCATTACGAATAGAATACAGGTATGACACTGGTATGCCAGTCAGTTTTGAGGGTTGTGCGCTGTAGGTTTCTGTCTCGATACAAGTATCTCCCTTCAGCAGGTAATCACCCGCCTCATATTTTTCTGGTTTACTGCCTTTTTCAAGTAGGAAGGCTTCATAATGCTGATCGTTATATTCCCTTTGCAGGGTATATTCAGCAGGCCCTCCCTCCTTTTTACCATTATAAATGCCGCCCTGGAACTCCCATGTTCCTCTAAGACTGTCCTTTCCCGAAAATGAAGATACCAGGAGAACGAACAGAAATGAAAATAAAAATCTGACAGGACGTTTCATTACACCCAATTTACGCCTTTTTTTAATAATGATAACGTTTTTTCTTCTTCGCTGCCTGGCTGCGGGTGATAATCATATACCCATTTTGCTGTAGGTGGCATACTCATCAGTATGGATTCAATACGGCCATTGGTTTCTAACCCGAAGCGCGTACCAGCATCGTACACCAGGTTAAACTCGGCATACCGGCTTCGGCGCTGGTATTGCCACAATTGTTGATCGTCGTTATAATCTTTGTTTCTATTGCGAATAACCAGTTCCGTGTAAACGGGTACAAAGGAACGTCCTAATGCTTTTGAAAATTCAAATATCTGTTCCCAGCTTAGTTCGTCGCTTGCGGTTAGGCGGTCGTAAAATATACCACCAACCCCCCGGGTTTCGTTCCTGTGTTTTATAAAGAAGTAATCATCGGCCCATAACTTGAACCGGTGATAAAAATCGTGATGAAATTGGTCGCAAACAGATCTTAAATTGCTATGGAAATATCGGGCGTCATCTTCTATCACATAATGTGGTGTAAGGTCTATACCGCCCCCAAACCATCTTACGGGCTGCTGGCCGGGCTTAAAAGACGAAGGCATCTCAAAATACCTGATATTCATGTGAATGATTGGTACCATCGGGTGGTTGGGATGGATAACGATAGATACCCCTGTAGCGAAAAAATCATCCTGATCTACATTGAGGGCCTTTTTCATGGTATGCGGCAAGTGGCCATGAACAGCCGAAAAGTTTACTCCGCCCTTTTCAAAAACATTACCATTTTGTATTACGCGAGTGCGGCCACCGCCCCCTCCTTCGCGTTCCCATAACTCTTCTTCAAAACTTGCTTTGCCATCTGTTACTTCAAGCGCTGCACATATTTCATCCTGTATTAGCTGGTAATCTGCAGCTATCTGTTCCTTACTGATCATCACCACAAAGTTGCAGAATATTATAGCTTAAAAAAAGAATGGTTTATATAGCCTCATTAAACTCAGTAATATGGTTACTTTCAATATAATCAAGGTTTTTATTAAAACTCTCTTTTAACTGGCTTAATGAGAACAAGGCTATTACGGTGAGAATAAACATCATAATATAGCCGCTGTTAAGCATACCATAATGCCCTTTAAAAAAGTTGAAAGCGTAGCTGATTGGTATTAATAACCCCCTTACAAAATTGGGTACAGTTGTAGTTACTGTTGAACGGATATTGGTGCCAAACTGCTCGGATGCAATGGTGACAAATGTTGCCCAATAGCCTACAGAACATCCCATGAAGAAACAAAGCCAGATAAATCGCGCTTCGGTAATTCCTTTTGCACCCAGGTAACTTGCAACACTGATCACGGATAAAATTAAAAATATCAGCATAGTCAACTTTCTCGACCGGGTAATTTGGGCCAGTACGCCGGCAAATACGCCCCCAACAGATATACCCACATAAGTATATAATATGCCTGTGCCCGCACTAAGGGTCTCTTTTGCCCCTAAAGCCTTCCCAAATTCGGGCGAAAGGAAAACCAAAACGCCTACCACATACCATAAAGGCGCACCTATCAAGATGCAATATAAATATTTAGAAAATCGCTTTAAACTGGTAAAAAGCATAAAGAAATTACCTTTTGATACATCAGATTGTGCTACATTTTTAAACATACCCGATTCAAATGTTCCTAATCTTAATAAAAGCAACACAATGCCTAAGCAACCACCCACATAATAGGCAATACGCCAATCTTGTTTGCCTACTATTGCGGCCGCAACAGCTCCAAAAAGGCCGATAACCGCTACTATGGTAGTTCCATATCCCCGCTTTTCTTTGCTCAGGGTTTCACTAACTAAGGTAATGCCGGCACCTAATTCTCCTGCCAGTCCGATACCTGCAATAAAACGTATAATGGCATAAGTAGTAACATCGTGAACCATACCATTGGCGAAATTTGCAACGGAGTACAATAATATCGATCCAAATAATACTTTAATTCGCCCCAGTTTGTCTCCTATAACACCCCACAATATTCCTCCTAACAGCAAGCCAAACATTTGCACATTCATTACAAATTGGCCTTTTTCCAGCATATCAGCATCAGTAACCCCGATATCTTTAAGGCTCCTGACCCTTACAATAGAAAATAGCAACAAATCATATATATCAACAAAGTAGCCCAGGGAGGCAACAAGCACCAGGAAAATAATATTACGGGTGGCTTTGGCAGAAACGGCATCAGTCATAAATAAATTGTAATTGGTTGGGCTAATTTAAAGGTATTTTGCAAACAGGAGATTTTTTTTTAGTAATAACTTTTGATAACCTTATTAGCTTTACTTCTAACTAATAATTATCACGCCGGAGCAATTGATGCTATTGGTTTTTCTGTTTCGCTCTCTTCCAGGTAATTAAGGTCTTTTCCAAATGTTTCCTTTAGCTGGCTTAAAGATAAGAATGCGATCACATTCAATATACACATCATGATGTAGGCACTGTTGATCATACCGTGACTGCCTTTAAAAAAGATAAAACCAAAGTTAATAGGAATCAGAAGCGCTCTTACGAAATTGGGGACTGTTGTGGCAACTGTAGACCGGATGTTTGTCCCGAATTGCTCGGCGGCAATTGTTATAAAAATTGGCCAGAAACCAACACCAAATCCCATAAATATGCACAGACCTATAAATTGCCGGTTGGTAATACCCGTTGATCTCAGGTAAACTATTTCACCAACTATCAATAGGATCTGGAAAACAAGCATGGTCAGCTTTCTCGATCTGGTGACCTGCGAAAATAAACCTGCAAACATACCGCCAACAGCTAGCCCGATATATAAATACATTATACCGTCACCTGCGCTTAATGCTTCTTTGGCTCCCAGAACCTTACCAAATTCAGGTGCTAAAGTAACAAGTACCCCTGTCACCAACCAAGACGGCGCACCGATCAGGATGCAACATAAATACTTTTTAAATTTTTTGAAGCTGGTAAACAGCGAAAAGAAATTGCCTTTTGAAATATTGGTTTGTTCAATGTTTTTGAACAGGCCCGATTCAAAAGTGCCTAATCGTAATAACAACAGCAGTAAACCTAAACCGGCCCCGATAAAGTAAGCATTACGCCAGCCGTATCTGGCAGCAAAAACTGCCCCTGTTGCCCCTAATACGCCAACAGCAGAAACTATCATAGCGCCATAGCCCCTTTTTTCTTTACTCATGGTTTCGGTTACCAGCGTAATACCGGCACCCAACTCACCTGCCAGGCCAATACCGGCGATGAACCTGATCACGGCATAAGTATTTACATCATGCACAAAGCCATTAGCAAAATTTGCAGCAGAATAAAGCAATATTGAACCAAAAAGGACCTTGATGCGGCCTAATTTATCACCCATCACTCCCCATAATATACCGCCTATCATTAAGCCGAAGACCTGTAAATTTATGATGTAAATACCTTCAGAAAGTACATTATCCGGGCTTACACCAATATCAAGCAAACTGGTTTTTCTTATAATAGAGAAAACCAAAAGGTCGTATATGTCAACAAAATAACCCAGTGAGGCCACAATAACCAGGAAAATAACATTGCGTGAAGCTTTAGCCGTGAGCGAATTTGGCATAAAAGGCGATTGGTTAGTTCCCCTAATTTAGGATAATTAAATGAATATCAGGCAATTATTAAACACAAAAAAACCCCTGCATCTGTACAGAGGTCTGTTATTCAGAACGAATAAATTATACCTTTTTCACGTTTACTGCCTGTAATCCTTTTCTGCCTTCTTCCACATCATATTCTACGTTATCGTTATCTTTAATGGCGTTTACGCCGCCTTGCACATCTTTAAAGTGTACAAAAAGATCTTTACCATCATCGGTTACAATAAAACCGTAGCCTTTTTGTGTGTTAAACCATTTTACTTTTCCAGTTTTCATAATATTGTTATCCTTATTAAAAAATTATATGTTAGAGATTTAAAAAACTAAGCCAAACTGAAAATAAAATGGAATTGATTATCAGACAGCATTATACATTAACCCGTGTTTCAAATATATAAAATTATTATATAACAAATAAAAATTATTTATTTGGTTGCGGGGTCATACGCAGGTATGGTTTAACCATTGTAAATCCCTTCGGAAACTTAGCAGGAATGTCTTCTGTTTTAATTGCAGGTACTATTACCACGTCTTCTCCCTCCTTCCAGTCGGCTGGTGTTGCCACACTGTAATTGGCGGTAAGCTGTAGTGAATCTATAACCCGCAGAATCTCCTGAAAATTTCTTCCGGTTGAAGCCGGGTAAGTTATCATCAGTTTAATAGTTTTATCGGGCGCGATAATAAATAATGAACGCACAGTAGCTGTTAATGAGGCATTTGGATGGATCATATCATAAGCAAGCGCTATTTCGCGGTTCTCATCTCCTATTAACGGAAAGTTCACCTCAACACCCTGGGTTTCATTAATATCCTTTATCCAGCCTTTGTGAGATTCTACCGAATCCACACTCAATGCGATCACCTTTACATTGCGTTTATCAAATTCATCTTTTAATGATGCAGTTTTGCCCAATTCGGTGGTACATACCGGGGTATAATCTGCGGGGTGCGAAAATAATACGCCCCAGCTATTGCCCAGGTAATCGTAAAAGTCTATTTCACCTTCTGATGTTTTTGCCTTAAAGTTTGGGGCGGCATCGCCTAATCTTAAGCTCATAATGTTAAAATTTATAGTTGAATTTTTATTTGCAGGTATAAAGTTACGTTGATTGTTGATATAATCAAGAGTCAACATAAAATAATCTATTAATTAGGTATACTTTGTGGAGTTAAATTACAGCAACATTATAAAGAAATTATTGTTGAAGGTATTAGTTGATCAGATCGATTGACCGAATGGTTTATTCTTTGAGTATAAACCCTGATTAAAATTAACTCAAAAAGGATAAATGGAACGACATACCTATCAAACCGGAATAATTGGTAACTGCGCCTTTTTAGCGCACATTAATAAAAATACAAATGTGGATTGGCTTTGCTGGCCCCGATTTGACAGTACTTTTATTTTTGGCGGTTTGCTGGATAAGAAAAAAGGCGGCGAATTTTCTATTTTACCTGAGGGAGAGTATTCATCGCACCAATATTACCAGGAGAACACCAATATACTGATTACCGAAATAACGATCAAAAGCGGCGGCAGATATCGCATATCCGACTTTGCACCCCGTTTTTACCAAAACCAGCGTTATTATAAACCTTTAATGCTGATTAGGAAGATAGAAGCAATTGACGGTTCGCCGCGGATAAGGGTGAAGTGTGAACCTGTTTCGGAGTATGGCAAGACCAGATTAAGCGTAAATCGCGGCAGCAACCATATACAGTACCTGGGCGGTAATGAAAGTATGCGACTGACCACCAATATACCGATAAGCTATATTTTTGATGAACATGCTTTTGTTTTAAATGAAAGCAAATATTTGGTGCTAACGTATGGTGAACCATTGGAAGCTCCATTAAACAGTACCGCCGAGCGTTTTTTAAGTGAAACTGCACGCTATTGGCAAACATGGATCAAACACTCCTCTATAGCTACTTTTTATCAGCCGTTTGTAATACGATCTGCCCTGGCCTTAAAGATACACCAGTATGAAGATACCGGTGCTATTATAGCTGCCAGTACCACGAGTTTGCCGGAATCGCAGGGAAGCGGGCGCAATTGGGATTATCGTTATTGCTGGCTTCGTGATACCTACTATGTGATTACATCGCTTAACCACATTGGCCATTTTGAAGAAATGGAAAGATATTTTAGCTATGTTACTGACATTTCTTTCGCTGAAGATTTCAGGTACCAGCCTTTATATGGCATCACCGGCCAAAAAACATTGACGGAGCAAATTTTGACCGATCTGGATGGTTATATGGGCAACCAACCGGTGCGCATAGGCAACCAGGCTTATGAACACATTCAGAATGATATTTATGGACAGGTATTGATCTCGATGCTGCCGTTATATACGGATCACCGCTTTATATTTTCAGAAAGAAAGGATTCGGCACGATGGGTAGATTATTTATTAAAAAAGATAGAAAAAACCATTGATGAAAAAGACGCGGGTATATGGGAATTCAGAAACACGGCTAATATTCATTGTTATAGTAATTTGTTCCAGTGGGCGGGCGCTTGCGCCGCGGAAAAAATAGCAAGAACTATTGAGAATAAAGGGTTGACCAGCAGGGCTATATTGTTAAAAAAGAAGGCAGCCAAACATATTGAAAGCTGTTACGATCCCAAAAGAAAAGTGTACACCAATTCTGCCGGGAGCCCTAACCTGGATGCCAGCACCCTGCAACTTATTATGATGAACTATCTTGACCCTGCATCAAAAAGGGCAAAGGACCATTTAGCTGCATTAGAAAAAGAGCTAAAGGCATCTAATGGATTATTTTACAGGTACTTATATAAAGATGATTTTGGAAAACCCAAAACAACATTCCTGATTTGTGCTTTTTGGTATGTGGAAGCGCTGGCAGCTGTTGGCAGGATGGACGATGCCTTAAGAGAGTTTGAAAATCTGCTGCAATTCTCTAATCATCTGTTATTATTCAGCGAAGATGTTGACGAAACCGACGGCAGCCAATGGGGCAATTTTCCGCAGGCATATAGCCACGTAGGCTTAATGAATGCTGCTTACCGTATTGCTATGAAGCTTGACAGGCCGATATTTTTGTAACTATCTTT
Source organism: Mucilaginibacter sp. (assembly GCA_028288085.1). Classification (GTDB taxonomy): domain Bacteria; phylum Bacteroidota; class Bacteroidia; order Sphingobacteriales; family Sphingobacteriaceae; genus Mucilaginibacter. The sequence goes on along the minus strand of JAQBOK010000138.1, from coordinate 1,100 downwards.
CGCGCTCATAATCGAAAATAACAACGCCAAAACTTAAAACAGCAGCTGCTTTAAGTTTTAAGGGATGTTTGGCATTTACGTGCTCAAATAAAGCGTTTTGAAAAATTTAATGACTTTTTAAAACAGCGCTTTCGGCCAAATTTTTCAACAAGCGCCGTGCTTCAAACGGTGTTCTTAAATAGAATTTCGCTGCTGAAGAATTGCTGCCTATTTTTATGGTAACGGCGCTATCAGACAATGCTTTAAATATATCCTCATCAGTGTAATCATCGCCAAAGGCCATAATAAAATCGTAGTTATTACCATCTATGAGGGTTAAAGCGGCTTTCCCTTTATTGATCTCGATATTTTTAACTTCAACTACCTTATCACCGGGTAGTAATTGCAGGCCTTTATCAGTTGCCAAATATTTCAGATTATTCATCAATTCCCCGGCCCTTAATTCGCCCAAACCTTTTTGTGCCTTGCGGTAATGCCAAACCAATGAATAGGTTTTTTCTTCAATAAATGTACCCGGTGTGCGATCTACATAGGTTTCAAGAACAGGCATAATATCATTTTTCCATTGCGATGATAGTCCGGGGATCTTGTGCCATGCTTTACCCTGTTTTTTAAACCATGCTCCATGTTCCGCTATCAGGTCCATATTACTTTTGCTGAACCAATTTTCCAGGTTCTCGTGCTTCCTTCCGCTGATCAGTACCACGTGGTTAGCCGGATCTTCGGTTAGCAGGTTTAAAATTCTATGAAGTTCCGCGTCAGGGCTTGCTTGCTCAATATTCGATTTAAAATCAACCAGTGTGCCATCATAATCCAAAAAGATAATGCGGTTAAGGGTTTTTGCGTAGCGATTTACTATGGATTGTTCTGTATTGGCGCTTATGTAACGCGTTTGCATAGAACGCTGAAGCTGTTTAACTTCTTTCAGCTTATCCATAAATACTTTCACCCAGTGCGAAATATTAAATTTGGATACCATTTGCCTCAACTGCTGCATCCGCCTTTTTTGTTCATCTAAAGGCATGTTGATGGCTTTTATAATGGCATCTGCTACCTCTACTGTGTTGTTTGGGTTTACAATAAGCGCATCTATCAATTCT
>JAQBOK010000134.1 GCA_028288085.1 Mucilaginibacter sp. | reverse complement strand
GTGCCATTCAGTGTAAGGTTGCTATAGTTGTAGCCCTTAAAGCTGATGTTCTTGATATTGGCATCTAATTTTTCGGTCAGGTTTTTCACTTCATCGCCACTGCCGGTTACATTAGCGGTAAGCGTGGCCCTTCCTAAGTCGCTTTCATCCAATAGACTCCCCAGGTCAAAATTAAAAGTAGCTATTTTGCCGCTATAACTCGGCTTGCCCGCTTTGTTTATCTTGAGGTTAATATCTGGATCAAAGCGGCCCAACTTGGTTTTAAATGTTCCGTATGCAACAAAATCATTCTGCAAACCGGTGAACCTGCCGGTAAAGTTAACCTGGCCAAACTTGGCTATAATGTCAGGCACTTTTGCATTCGGTTTACCGGTAAAATTGCTATACAGGTAGTCCAGGTCTTTTTTGTTGGTTGCTATCTGCTCAAAGTTAAGTTCAAGGAAGGTGTTATCCCAATCTGGCAGCCCCTTTAAAGCAAAATCGCCCTTAACATAGGTGGCCTGCCCGCCGGTAACCAGCAGGTCTTTAGACCTCAGGTTGTTTACATAGCCTTTTATCCGCCCATCAAGCCCAAGGTCGAATTTGGTCTTCTCCAGCCCGTTGGTAAAATAGGCAATATCGCTTGATGATATCTGCGATGTTTTAAAGTCGCCATCCATGTAAACCCGATCCTCAATATGATTGCCAACATCATCAAATGATTTAAACCTCATCCTGAAATAGTTTTTCAGATCAGAGTGTGCCGTTTGCACGTGCATATTTTGCATCATTATCTGGTTGGTGTCTACCGTGGCGTTACCACTTAAATTTTTTAGGTAGAAGCCACTTTTATCATGAAGCGTCAACCTGCTGATCTGTCCTTTAAAAAGGTGATTAACCAGGTCCATATTATGTATCTCTGTACTAAATTGCTTTACATCAATATCATCAAAGTTTACCTGTGCCATCGCTGTATCCACCAGCTGATTCTTGTACCGGAAATGAAAATTATTGATAACAACTTTTTCAAAATCTACTTTCCAGGGTTTGGAAGGTGTTTTTGATGTATCGGGTGAATTAAAATAATCTATAATGAATTTTAAATTGCTGGTACTGTCTTTTTGCTTTTTCAAATAGGCCGAACCATTATCCAGTTGCACCAGGCTAAGGTCAAGCGTGCGTTGATTTATGCTGCTAAAAAGTGAAAAACCATTGATGTCGACCGTGAGTTTGGGCGTGCTGATCAATGTATCCTGTTTTTTATCAAGCACATAAAAACCCTCCAATACCACAGATGTAAATGGCTTTAGATATAAGCTCTTAATATCAACCTTAGTTTTTAGCTTTTCAGACAAGTAGGCCGTGGCTCTTTTTGCCGCCCAGGTTTGTACCGGTTTATATTGAAACAGCAGCAGGATTATGCTCAGCATCAGTAAAACAACCAGCACAATTCCTAACGCTATTTTGAGTAGTTTTTTAATAACTTTGTATTTTTTAATAAGATGCGCAAAAATATAAATTCAAAAACGGATAAACTGTTTTAGTTTTTGCACATTTTAACTTTAAATTTTTCAAAAATCGCAAGTCTTTTTTTGACTTTTAACTTTATAACGTGCCTGTAATACTCGGAATTGAATCCTCCTGCGATGAAACCTCTGCCTCGGTATGCGCCGATGGCATTATATTGAGCAATGTAATAGCCAACCAAACTATACACGAGGCTTATGGAGGCGTTGTGCCCGAATTGGCTTCGCGTGTTCACCAGCAAAATATTGTTCCCGCGGTACAACAAGCATTATCGAACGCAAAAGTAAGCAAAAATGATATTGATGCTGTGTCTTTTACGCGCGGCCCTGGCCTTTTAGGTTCGTTATTGGTGGGGGTATCATTTGCCAAAGCATTTGCGCTGGCTAAAAACCTTCCGCTTATTGAGATTAACCACATGCAGGCACACGTTTTGGCTCATTTTATTGGCGATTCTAAGCCTGCTTTTCCGTTTCTGTGCCTTACGGTATCGGGTGGGCATACGCAGATTGTGCTGGTGAAAGATCATTTCGATATGGAAGTGATAGGGCAAACTACGGATGATGCCGCAGGAGAAGCATTGGATAAAACGAGTAAAATATTAGGACTGCCTTATCCCGGCGGACCGCTCATAGACAAGTATGCGCGTTTGGGTAACCCCGATGCCTATAAGTTTCCTGAACCGCAGATACCGGGTCTTGATTTCAGTTTTAGCGGATTAAAAACATCCATTATGTATTTTATCCGCGACAATGTAAAGTTAAACCCCAACTTTGTGCAGGATAACATGGCTGATATTTGCGCTTCAGTTGAAAAAAGGGTGGTTACTATTTTATTGAACAAGCTAAAAAAAGCCGCTCAATCTTATGGTATTAAGGATGTAGCCCTGGCAGGCGGTGTATCCGCAAATACCGGCTTAAGGCAGGGTTTAAAGCAATTGGGTGATGATATGGGATGGAACACCTTTATCCCTCAATTTGAATATTGCACTGATAACGCGGCAATGATAGCCATTGCCGGATATTATAAATATTTAAAAGGCGAATTTGTTGGGCAGGGTATCGCGCCGCTGGCACGAATGCCTTTTTAATGAGGGCTGAATGATTGATTTATTAAATTCCCAAATCAATTAACAGCAACAATAAAACAAATATATAATCAATAATTATTAGTGTGATAGTTATTTATACTTTTGCAGATCAATTAATAATTCAATAATTAGTGAACATCCCATCTCTCATTTTCTGGTCTGTTTTTGTATTGCCACTGGTGGCATTTTTAATATGGCTTATGCGCCAGGACAAGCGCAAAGGCAAAACCGGCCTCATTATACTGGCTATTACCGTTATCGGGGCCATTGTGTGGATGTATTTAAAAACGGGCGGGAGATAAAAAAAGCCTCTCCAATGGAAAGGCTTCTATATCGATGTAATCACCACTAATCGGTAAAATCAAAATATTATTATGCCGTTTCTACCGGTAGTTTATCACCTGTAACGGTTTCTTTTATCCTGCCTTCCAGTTCATCCATTAGTTCGGGGTTATCCAGCAGCAGTTGTTTAACAGCATCACGTCCTTGTCCTAATTTTGTGTCGCCGTAGCTAAACCACGATCCTGCTTTTTTAATGATATTATATTCCACACCCAGGTCAATGATCTCGCCTGATTTGGAAATACCTTCGCCAAACATAATATCAAACTCAGCTATGCGGAATGGCGGTGCCACTTTGTTTTTTACAATTTTAACTTTCACCCTGTTACCGGATACCTCATCGGTGTCTTTTATCTGTGATATGCGGCGGATATCTAAACGCACCGAAGCATAAAATTTAAGGGCGTTACCACCGGTAGTAGTTTCGGGGTTACCAAACATGATGCCGATTTTCTCACGCAACTGGTTAATAAATATACAACAGCATCCTGTTTTACTAATGGTACCAGTAAGCTTGCGCAAGGCCTGCGACATTAAACGCGCCTGCAAACCCATTTTGCTGTCGCCCATTTCGCCTTCTATTTCGCTTTTTGGCACCAATGCGGCAACCGAATCTATCACCAGGATATCAATAGCGCCTGAGCGGATCAGGTTATCAGCAATTTCTAATGCCTGCTCGCCATTATCCGGCTGTGATATCAACAGGTTCTCTACATCAACTCCTAATTTTTTGGCATAAAACCGGTCGAAAGCATGCTCCGCATCAATAAAAGCGGCGATGCCACCATTTCTTTGCGACTCGGCAATAGCATGAATGGCCAGCGTAGTTTTACCAGATGATTCAGGGCCGTATATTTCTATAACGCGTCCTTTAGGCAGTCCGCCTACACCAAGGGCAATATCAAGGCCTATTGAACCTGTTGATATAACATCGATAGGCTCAATAGCCGTATCACCCAGTTTCATGATTGTACCTTTTCCGTATGATTTTTCAAGCTTATCTAACGTAAGCTGTAAAGCTTTTAATTTTTCTGCGCTGCTCATTCTTTAAAATTTCGAATAACAAATGTATAATTATTTATTTAAAATACTAATTATTTTAGTAAATATTAATTCTGAAAATTACTCAACTGCCAAACATCAATCAAATATCTTTATCAACACTGCGTTTTTTCAATTCTTTACTAATGGTATTTAGTTGTTTTTTCTTCTTAGCATCTTTAGTTTTCTTTGCTTTCACAGCTTCAGCTTTTAACAGGGCGGCTTCTGTATGGTTGCGTTCGTAATATTTGCAAAACCAGCTGATTGGGCATATCTCGCATTTAGGGCTGCGGGCCACGCAAATGTACCGGCCGTGCAATATAAGCCAGTGATGGGCCACGCCAAGCGTGTGTTTTGGAAGAAATTCTGTCAGTTGTTTTTCAACCGCTAATGGAGTACGGGCATTAGTAGTTAATCCTATCCTGTTGGCTACCCTAAATACGTGTGTATCCACAGCAATAGCGGGCAAATCGAACACCACCGAGGCTATCACATTGGCTGTTTTACGACCCACGCCGGGCAGTTTTTGCAGGTCATTTAAGTCAGAAGGCACTTCACCGTTAAATATTTCTACAAGCATTTTAGCCATTCCAACTAAATGTTTGGCTTTATTGTTTGGATAGCTTACGCTACGGATATAGTTAAAAACCTCATCAGGTGTTGATGCTGCCAATGCTGCCGGCCTAGGGAATTGCTTAAGCAGGGCAGGGGTAACCTGATTGATACGCTTATCAGTGCATTGCGCCGAAAGTATCACCGCTACCAGCAATTCAAAAGGATTGGAATAATGCAGCTCTGTAACCGGGTTGGGCTGATGTTTTGAAAAGTATTCAACAAAATGACGGTAACGTTCAGGCTTAAGCATTGCTGGTTTATGATTGATGGTTCATAGTTTATGGCAATGAACCAAAGAGGTAAAACTAATAATAATTTAGAGCGCCTGATACAATTTTATCAATAAAAAAGCTCATAAATTATAGTCGTGACGAGTAGTACCTCTGACTATGATCTATGAGCCATGACCCACGAATTTTAAAAACTAACGCAAACTCTTAGAATAATTAAGAATATGATGTATCGTTTGTAAACTTGGATTTTTCTTTAAAAGATCCAGGTCATTTCGCAGAGAGTGATAAAAAATTAACTCATCAGCTTCCAAATTCTCTGTGGCATCTAATTCCTTCATTGTTGCCATGTTAAGAGTTTCTTTTAAAGTAGTTGTAGTAGAGGTTTCGTCCATACGCTTTTCCTGTAATCTAATTTGGTTTATAATTTGGTTTTTATACTATTGATAACGAACGCTTAAAGATAATATTTTATCGAAGATGAAATTTAGATGAAATTTTTTAATTATCAAAAATGATCTTCGTAATAGCATAAAATTCCGAAGTATTAAACGCAAAAAGGGCTATAAAGATTATGTGGATTAATCTTTATAGCCCTTAAAAATCTTTAAGAACCTGTGCTACAACCTGCTAATTTTTAAGGCTTAATTCTTTGCCTTGCATCATTTTGCGCAGGTTATTAAGCGCATAGCGCATACGGCCTAAGGCGGTATTGATGCTTACATCTGTAACATCGGCAATTTCCTTAAAACTCATATCACCAAAATGACGCATAATAAGCACTTCTTTTTGTTCGGAAGGTAAAAGCTGAATCAGTATTTTAAGGTCTTTATGGGTTTGTTCCCTAACCATACGATCTTCTGTACTTTCATCATAATTACCCAACACTTCAAAAATATCAAATTCATCTCCGTTGCTCACCAGCGGTGTGCGCTTTTCGCGCCTGAAATGGTCGATCACCAAATTATGGGCTATACGGGTTACCCAGGGTAAAAACTTACCTTCTTCATTATATTTACCAGCTCTTAAGGTATTGATAACTTTTATAAATGTATCCTGAAAGATATCTTCAGCAAGATATTCGTCCTTTACAAGTAAATATATTGAAGTGTAAATTTTTGATTGGTAACGGCGTATCAATTCTACGAGCCCCGCTTCTTCGCCCGCAACATAAAGATGGATTAGATCCTGATCACTCTTCAATTGAAAATCCATAGACAACTACTTTAAACTAAAATTTAGATCGTTAAATTAATAAAGTAGAGTTTAATCTATAGAGGCTCCTTTTGTTAACTAATTGTTACCTCAAATAAAACGAATTCTCAGGAAAAAAACAAATTATATTTTAAGCATAACTGTAGATTATAGATATATTGTTCAGTTTTAACATTTTTTAACAATTAATTTGGCTATTTAACCGTTATTAAAGGTTGATCCTAATAATCGTAAAAAAAGTATTACAATCAATCAACCCAACCATTTGGAAAGTGCTAAATATTTTAGGATTTTTGCGTTTTGAAAGAAAGTCCATAGTTAGTGGTATATAAACCATAGCTTTTTTCGGTTAACCATGGTCTATGGACTATCGACCATCGACATAAGATTACGAATGAGTACAGAAACAGAAAAAGACCCCCAACATTACATCATTATAAAAGGCGCACGGGTACACAACCTTAAGAATATGGATGTGGCTATACCCAAAAATAAGCTTGTGGTTATTACGGGTATGTCCGGTTCAGGCAAATCGTCCCTGGCTTTTGATACCCTGTATGCCGAAGGGCAACGCCGTTATGTGGAGAGCCTTTCCAGCTATGCACGCCAGTTTTTAGGGCGGATGAATAAACCCGATGTGGATTATATAAAGGGCATAGCCCCGGCCATTGCTATAGAGCAAAAAGTTATTACTTCTAACCCACGCTCTACCGTTGGTACTTCAACCGAGATATACGATTACCTGAAGTTGCTTTTTTCGCGTATCGGCAAAACCATTTCGCCGGTATCGGGCCAAATAGTAAAAAGGGATACAGTAACTGATGTAATTAATTTCATTATGGCACAGCCGGATGAAACACAGGTTACTATTTTATGCCCGCTTTATCCCCACAACAACCGCAGTTTGAAGGAAGAGTTGGCCGTACTACTGCAAAAAGGCTTTGTGCGTGTAGAATACCAGGGTAAATTATCTAAGATAGAGGACTTGCTTTCTGATGAGACTGTAGATGCAGGTTCAATGAAAATTAAGTTGAAGGCTGATAGTAAAAAAGCAAAAGACACTGTAGCCAATTCCCCGGTTGTTACCAACTACTCAGAAGTTAAGATAGTAATTGACCGTATTAGCAAAAACGAAACAGATGAGACCATGAGCCGTTTAGGCGACTCGATACAAACCGCCTTTTTTGAAGGCAAGGGCGATTGCTATATACGATACAGGCAACCGGAAGCTGAAGAAGAAACAGAACGCTTCTTTTGCGACCGCTTTGAATTAGACGGCATTAGCTTTGAGGAACCTACACCTAATTTTTTCAGTTTTAATAATCCTTATGGCGCGTGTAAACGTTGCGAAGGTTATGGAAAAATTATAGGTATTGATGAAGATTTAGTGATCCCCGATAAAAGTAAATCCGTTTACGATGGCGCTATTGCCCCCTGGCGTGGCGAAAAGATGCGCGAGTGGAATGAGGCACTGGTAAAAAGCGCCCTTAAATTTGATTTCCCTATACATCGCCAGTATAACCAGTTATCCGAAGAGCAGCAACGTTTGTTGTGGACGGGCAATCGATACTTTCGCGGGTTGGATGCTTTTTTTAAGGAACTGGAAGAACAAACCTATAAAATACAATATCGCGTAATGCTGTCGCGCTATCGTGGTAAAACTACCTGCCCAGAGTGTAAAGGCAGTCGTTTAAGGCAGGATGCCTCTTATGTTAAAATAGCAGGCAAATCTATTACCGATGTGGTGCTGATGTCATTGGATAAGGCACTGGCATTCTTTTCGAATATCGAATTAAATGAACTGGACCAAAAAGTAGGGAAGAGGCTTTTAATGGAGATCACCAACCGGCTTGTTTTTTTAAACAATGTGGGTTTAAATTATCTTACCCTTAACCGCTTATCTAATACACTATCAGGCGGCGAATCGCAGCGTATTAACCTGGCTACTTCCTTAGGGAGCAGTTTGGTGGGCTCTGTATACGTACTGGATGAGCCAAGCATAGGTCTGCACCCACGTGATACCCAACGGCTCATCAGTGTATTGCAATCCTTACGGGATGTAGGAAACACAGTTTTGGTGGTAGAGCACGAAGAAGAGATTATGCAGGCCGCCGATTATATTATTGATATTGGCCCCGAGGCCGGTACGCATGGGGGCGAGCTGATATTTTCGGGTACGTATGACGAGATAATTTTGGATGATAATAGTCTTACCGGTCGGTACCTGGCGCGTAAGGAACAAATAGCTATACCCGAAAGCCGGCGCAAATGGAACGACTATATCGAGATAAAAGGAGGCCGCGAAAACAATTTAAAGCATGTAAATGCCAAATTCCCTTTAGGGGTATTAACAGTAGTTACAGGTGTATCCGGCTCGGGTAAAACCAGTTTGGTAAAACGCATATTGGCCCCGGCATTGCAAAAGGTATTGGGTAACTATACCGGCGAGCAAACTGGCGCGTATGATAGCATAGAAGGCGATTATCAAAAAATAGAACAGGTAGAAATTGTTGACCAGAACCCTATTGGACGCTCATCGCGCTCAAACCCGGTTACCTATGTAAAAGCCTGGGACGAGATCCGCAACCTTTATGCAAGTCAGCCTGTTTCTAAAGCGGCGGGGTTAAAACCATCAGCGTTTTCATTTAACGTAGAAGGTGGCCGCTGCGATGTTTGCCAGGGCGAAGGCGAGGTGAAGATAGAGATGCAGTTTATGGCTGATATCTTCCTTACTTGTGAAACCTGCGGTGGTAAACGCTTTAAACAGCACATACTGGATGTTACCTACAATGAAAAGAATGTTTCAGAAGTGCTGAGCATGACCATTGACGAGGCGCTGGAATTTTTCAGAAAAGAGCCAAAGATCATCAGTAAAATTAAGCCTTTGGTTGATGTTGGTTTGGGCTATGTACAATTGGGGCAATCATCCAATACCTTATCAGGTGGAGAGGCACAGCGTATCAAGCTGGCATCGTTCCTGGTAAAAGGCAACAATGCCAATAAAACATTGTTCATTTTTGATGAACCTACCACCGGGCTTCACTTTGCCGATATTAAAAAGCTGTTGAAATCATTTGATGCGCTTTTGCAGCATGGCAATACCATCATAGTGATTGAGCATAACATGGATGTGATAAAATGTGCCGACTGGGTAATTGATATTGGTCCCGAAGGTGGCGATAATGGCGGTAAAGTAATATTTGAAGGCATACCCGAGGATTTGATAAAAGAAGAAAAATCACACACCGGCGAGTTTTTGAAAGAGCGCTTTTTGCCCCCTGGCGTTCAAAGAGAAAAGCATTTTGATTGGATAGTGTAAATATAATGGCACGGGTAATGTTCACGTTTTTTTCGTGAACACCGTGAACAAACATGAACATCTGGTAATCAGCCACTTGCGGTATTGTAAAAATTGCAATATTTGCAAGTGGCTGATTTAAAGTAACTTATTAAGTTTGATTTTTTGCCTCCGCAAGTCCATAAGAAATCTTCTATTAACCTGATAAATCCATCACTAACTTCTCGATACCTCATAATAAAGTGCAATCACGCCTTTATCAAGCTGCTCAGTTTTAATAAGCTTTAAACCCTTTGTGTGCATTCCCTCTTTAAAGAACGATTTTCCACTTCCCATTATAATAGGGTGAACTAAAAAGCGATACTCATCAATCAGATCGGCTTCCATTAATGATTGTACAAGGTTAGCGCTGCCCTCTATCTGTATCTCGGTTCCGGGCTGCTGTTTTAGCCTGGTTATTTCTTCTTTTATGTTTTCGCTGATAATAGTTGAATTGTTCCAATCGGCGTTTTTCAGCGTCGATGATATCACATACTTTGGCGCGCTGTTCAGTTTACCGGCTACTCCCATTTCATTATTCTTCAATGATGACCAGTACGGTGCAAGCATTTCGTATGTTTTGCGGCCAAACATAAGCGCATCGCAGGCAAGTATGCCATCCCTGATATAATTTTGCCTGCTTTCACTATCGAAGGGACTAAACCATTCTTCCATCAGATCCGCATCAAAAACACCATCAAGCGTTATCCACGCTGAAACTACCAGTTTTCTCATTTTATTTTTATTTAGGTTTTTTATTCTCGTTGATGTTGGCATAACAATGCTACAAACATGTGTCAATTATTTCGTCCCCGCATGAATAAATATTTTTCATGTCCTGAATAATCTTCCTAAATTTAGTATTAAACACTTAACCTCACATGAAACCAAAAATTTTACTGCGAGTAGCAGCTATATTGATCCTGATTCACGCGGTATTACATACTATTGGCTTTAGCGGTTGGAAAAATGATCCTGACACCGCCAGGCACCAGATGATACAATTAATGACTGGGCAAAAATTCCCTTTTATGGGCACGTCACGCAATATGGGCGAATATTACGATGGTTTTGGCTATACCTGTAGTATAGCTTTAATTGTGATCGCGCTTATATTATGGTTTACTTCCGGCGAGTTTGCTACCAATACGTCATTGGCAAAAAAGGTTATTCTGATCCTTTCCTTCGGACTGCTATTCTGGGGAATTGATGAATTGATTTACTTTTTCCCTTTCGCAGCACTCATCACTTTATTAGCTTCTGTTTGTGGCTTTTGGTCACTATTTGGTTTGGCTAAGCAAGTAGCCTCTAAGTAAATGATTATTATCTAGCAAGGGGTTCTAAACTCACTGCTATTAAAATATTTAATATCTTTTTGATGTCTCAGCCTTTGGTGGTGTTGTCACCACAGGTGTTTGGAAGATTGAATTCATAGTTGTTACCTTGGGCGTGAGATGCCAACCCGCATGACCGCTTTTTATTTCTTCCGAACAACTGTGGCTTGTATCAGTAATGTAACAGAAGCACTAAGCCACCAAAATCCCTGGATCATGGATAGGTAATCAATAAGATATTGCCAGGGATTAAATAATGCTGCCGCCCCTAAAATGGTAAAGGCCAAACCCAGAAGGACGCCGGTATACCCAAATAAATGCGGAAGTAGCTTTGAAGTTAGTATTACATAGGACAATGAAAAAAATAACATTGGGGCAGCAATGATAGAGAAAAGATGCTGTACAGCATGGATAAGCTCGAAGCTGATAATTCCAGTTGTTGCAGGGGTGCCATTTATTGCGCTAAAATAGAATGTTATCTCAATCAAACTAACGGTTACCAAAATCACTCCACCAAAAAATGTCGCCCAGCCCGAAAATTTTGTTGCAGCCCCTGCAAGATGCACAATTGCGATAGCAAAAAGAACGATCATTGGAGCACTTACAGCCTGTAGCCATCCACCAAAAACAACAGAATCATAATGTTGCTTACCAAATTCTATAAATTGGGCAAGTGTGGCATTAGGTGGTGGCCCGGGATTGATGATAAACGAGGTGATAAGCATTACAACGCCTAAAATGCCCGATAGAGCAGCCAGAATACTGAATGATTTTTGTGTCATGGTATGGGATTTTTAAGGGTTTTATTGTTAAATGACGATGTAACAACTCGTTAGGTTGTAGTGTCTAATTTATCAAAAATTATGAAGATACTTTTCTTCGTCCTGGTTACTTCTTTGTTCCCATTACTCACATTTGCCCAGCCGCAAAAATTTGATGAGTTTTCTAAGAAATTTGTAAGCGGATATCAGTCGCTGCATATTCCAGATCTGGATTTAAGTTATGTAAGCGGCTTACAGCACATACGTTCTGCTGATAGCATACAGCGGCAACTGGATTTTTTCAGATCAGTTCAAAAAGAACTGCCTTCCTATAAAACTGAAGCGTTAAATTCTTCACAAAAAACCGACTACGATCTGATCACCTACGAAACCGATTTAAACTTGCAAAGGCTGGCTTTAGAACAGGAATGGGTTAAAAATCCACCGGCTAAAATTTCCACCGGCGGCATCATCACTATTCCAAACGGAAAAGCCTGGTATGCATATTTGTTAAAGCGATGGGTAAGCGATGAGGTAACTCCCGATCAAATTTACCAGTTCGGGTTAACGGAAGTTGAAAGGGTAAAAGGCCACATACAAAATGTACGCAAACAAACCGGATTGAGTGAGGATGATTTTTATAAGCATTTAAATGATCCGTCCTTTTTCATCACTGATCCTGATGAAGTGCAGCGATCTTTTGAGCATGCTAAAAGTGTTGTTTACAGCAACCTGCCTAAACTGTTCAGTGTAACAAAAATTGCCGGCTTGAAAATAGAAAGGGGCGAAAGCAGGCAATTAGCCCAAACACCTGGGTACTATGATAATAATACCTTTTATTATAATCTTTTTGACAAACCCTATAACAAACGGCAGGTGGATTGGCTTTTTATACTTGAGGCAGTGCCGGGCCATCATTACCAGGCATCTGTTATCGCTCAAACAAAAGTATCTGATGTGCAGCAATTGTTCTTTTACCTTGGTTTTGCAGAAGGGTGG
>JAQBOK010000259.1 GCA_028288085.1 Mucilaginibacter sp. | reverse complement strand
GCACTGTCTCTTCGTCCCATTCCAGCAAAGGGAAATCAAGCACCCACAATGGTGCGAATTGATCTTTGTTACGTAAACCTAATTGTGATGCAATCTCTAAACGCAGTTCGCTTAATTGTTTACGAACCTTATCGGTTTGTCCTGCTAATACCAATATCAGATCGCCGGGTTCCGCTTCAAAAGCAGCGGCCCAGTTGGTTAATTCATCTTCACTGTAAAATTTATCTACAGACGATTTTAAAGTGCCATCGGTATTGTAACGACAATAAATTAATCCTGTAGCACCAATTTGCGGGCGCTTTAACCATTCTGTCAGCTCATCTATCTGCTTGCGGGTATAGCCGGCACAGCCTTTAGCATTAATACCAACCACCAATTCGGCATTATCAAATATGCTGAACCCTTTTCCCTTTACAATATCGTTCAGTTCTACAAACTCCATTCCGAAACGGATGTCTGGTTTATCCGAACCATACAGGCGCATAGCATCTGCATATTGCATCCGCGGGAAGCTATTTAGATTGATATTTTTTACCGTTTTGAACAAGTGCCTGGTAAGTCCTTCAAAAATATGCAGGATGTCTTCCTGGGTAATGAATGACATTTCACAGTCTATCTGCGTAAACTCCGGTTGCCTGTCAGCACGCAGGTCTTCATCACGGAAACATTTTACGATCTGAAAATAACGGTCGAACCCGCTCACCATCAGTAACTGTTTAAAAGTTTGCGGCGATTGCGGTAAAGCATAAAACTCGCCGGGATTCATGCGGCTGGGCACAACAAAGTCGCGTGCGCCTTCTGGCGTTGATTTGATCAGTACCGGTGTTTCCACTTCAATAAAATCTAACCCATCCAGGTATTTGCGTACCTCTTGCGCCATTTTATGACGCAGCATTAAGTTGTTGCGGATGGGATTACGACGCAGATCAAGATAACGGTATCTCGCCCGCAATTCCTCGCCCCCATCGGTTTCATCCTCTATCTGAAATGGCGGCGTTTTGGCCTCATTTAATATTTGCAGTTCATCAACAGCTATTTCAATTTCGCCGGTTGATATTTTTAAGTTCTTGTTGGAGCGCTCTACTACCTTGCCGGTAACTTTTATCACAAATTCGCGGCCCAGGCTGCGGCTTTTATCACGCAATGAGACATCACTTTCCGTGTTAAAAACAAGTTGGGTTAAACCATAGCGGTCGCGCATATCAATAAAAGTGGTACCACCTAAATCGCGTGATTTTTGCACCCATCCGCATAAAGTAACCGACTGGCCTAAATGGCTGATATTTAATTCGCCGCAGGTATGTGTTCTTAGCATAGCAGTATTGTATAAAGTTTGCAAAAGTACGTTTTTGAGGTGAAAGGAGAAAGGTTAAAGCGAAAAGCTAATACCATTTAGTTAACCTGGTCTGTAAATACGAAATCGAAAATTTGAAATCCGAAATCAAACCCTATCTTTGCCACATAATTCTCAAGGGGTGCCTTGCTTTGAGCAATCAAACTGAAAGACAGGCTGAGATCAAACCCATTGTTGTGAGTTGTGAATAGTGAGTGGTGAGTTAAGCGTTCTGAAAGGAACTATTGACCATTGACTACTAACCATCGACTCAAAACATGCACCTGATCCGGGTAATGCCGGCGTAGGGAGAGGTAAAAGTTAAGTGTACTGCATATTCAACCCTGGTGTGCAGATGGTTTAACAAGTTTTATTTTATTCACATTTTGAAAATCTTATTCGCGGCGTTATTCGCCTTGCTGCTGCCTGTCATGGCGGCGGCCCAGCTTACCATTTCAGGTAAAGTAACCGATCAGCTTACAGGCATAGCATTGCCGGGCGCAACCATCACCATCAATCCGTCAATAAGCACCTTTTCGGATGTTAATGGAAATTACCGCATTGGCGGACTAAAAAACGGCAGTATCCAGATCAGGGTTTCCTACGTAGGTTACCGGGAAATCGCAAAAAGCATAGCTTTGAATACTGATACAGCAATTCATTTCCAGCTCATAGCAAGCAATTTCATGACCGAAGAAGTTACCGTAAGCGCTACCCGTGCTTCAACCAATTCTCCAACAGCTTACACCAACCTTGACAAAAAGGAGATTGATAAAAATAACTCGGGCCGGGGTTTTGAATATTTGTTGGAGCAAACACCGTCAACAGTGGTTACATCAAACGCAGGGGCCGGCGTGGGCTACACCAGTATCCGCATTCGCGGTTCCGATGCTACCCGTACTAACGTCACCCTAAATGGAATCCCGCTAAATGATGCGGAAGACCAGGGCGTGTATTTTGTTGATCTGCCCGACCTTGCTTCGTCTGTTGACAATATCCAGGTACAGCGCGGGGTTGGCACATCAACCAATGGTGCGGGCGCATTTGGAGCCAGCATTAATATACAAACTACTACCCGTCATGATACCGCCTATGCCGACCTAAATAATTCGGCAGGCTCATATGGCACCGTAAAAAATACGGTTAGCCTTGGTACAGGCTTGCTTGGCGGGCATTTCAGTGTAGACGGGCGTCTATCCAGGATGAACTCAGATGGCTACATCGACCGCGCATTTTCACATTTGAAATCATACTTTTTAAGCGGGGCTTATTATGGCAAAAGCAGTGTGCTGCGGCTGAATGTATTTTCCGGCTATGAACAAACTTACCAGGCCTGGGATGGCGTGCCCCAAGACAGCGTAAAGAGTGGTAACCGCCGGTATAACGAATTGGGCTATATTAACTCGAGCAACAGTTATTATAAAAACCAAACCGACAATTATACACAAAACTATTACCAGCTACTTTATGATCAGCAGATCAGCAGCAAGCTTTCGTTTAGCGGTGCATTGCACTATACCAAAGGTTATGGGTATTATGAGGAGTATAAGAATGCCGATTCCCTTAAATATTATGGTGTTACCCCCGTTGTTGTAGGCGGCACAACTATTGATGCGACAGACCTGGTACGTCGCTTATGGTTAAATAATGATTTTTATGGCCTTACCTATAATTTGAACTATAAGCCAAATAACGATCTTAGTGTCATCCTCGGAGGGGCTTATAATGAATATAAGGGCAGGCATTACGACAATATTGAATGGACACAACAAAGCACTAATATTCCGCCGGATTATGAATACTCTAGCAACTACGCTAAAAAAACGGATTTTAATGTTTTTAGCCGGGCCGAGTATCATCTAGGCAATGTATTGCTGTACGGCGATCTGCAATACCGGCATATTTATTATTCATTTTTAGGGTTCGATCAAAGTCTGAACAATGTACAGCAACAGGTTGAACTTAATTTTTTTAATCCCAAGGCGGGCATTACTTACCAGTTTAATCCGCACAGTAATATTTATGCATCTTTTGCTGTAGGTAATCATGAGCCTAACCGGAGCGATTATACTAGTTCACCACCACAAGACCGCCCAAAACCCGAAAACCTGAAAGACATTGAAGTTGGTTATCGCTTTAGCGGGACGACTTTTAGCGGTAGTATTAATGGCTTTTATATGCTTTACAAAAACCAATTGGTGTTAACCGGGAAGCTGGATACGGTAGGCGAGGCGATACGCACCAACGTAAAAGACAGCTATCGCGCGGGTATCGAGGCCAGCGGGCGTTTGAAAGTAACAGAGTCGCTTAGTTGGTCTGTCAATGCTAACTTAAGCACCAATAAAGTAAAGGATTTCTCTCAGTTTCTGCAAAACTATGATACCGGAACGCTTGATGAAACACAATACAAAAAAACCAATATTGCCTACTCCCCCAGTTTTACCGGATCAAGCGTAATAAGCTATCATCCTGTAAAAAATACCGAGATCGCTTTTATCAGCAAATATGTAAGCAGGCAGTACCTGGATAATACATCCACTATTAGCCGTTCGCTGGATGGTTATTTGGTAAACGATGTACGCCTTAACTATAATTTCAGCATAAAAGGCGTCAAAAACATTGGTGTCGGATTGCTGGTCAATAATATATTCAGCAAAAAATACCAGTCCGATGGCGCCACCTATCCAGATATTGAAGGTGGAAAAGTGGTTAACTATAATTACTTTTTCCCGCAGGCGCCAATCAATTTCCTTGCTTCGCTAAACCTAAAATTTTAATCACGGGGATGCATAACTGGATAGCGCTTTTTAATGAGCAGATCAGAGAAACCACATGGCTGCAGTGGCTTGCTGTTATATTTGGCGTAGCCGAAGTATTGCTTGCCCGCAGCAATAATATATGGTTATACCCGGTTGGCATAGCCGGCATTGTAATTTCAATTTACCTGTTGATAGATGTACAATTATATGCCGAGTCGGCTTTAAACCTTTATTACCTGGTAATGAGCCTGTATGGCTGGATATATTGGATCAAGAAAAAAAATGAACCGCCTGTAAAAATCGCCTGGTCCAACAGAAAGGAATGGGTAATAAGCTTGTTGATCGTATTTTTAGGGTGGTTTATCTTATTTGTTCTGCTTAAAAAATTCACGCCATCAAACGTACCTGTTTGGGATGCCTGGGTTTCGTCAACCGCGTGGGCAGGGATGTGGCTGCTGGCCCGGCGAAAGATAGAAAACTGGATGTTTTTAAATGTCTCCAATCTTTTTGCCGTTCCGCTGCTATTCTATAAAGGGCTGCCGCTATTTGCTATGCTTACCCTGTTTCTGTTTTTTGTTGCTTTTTGGGGATTCTTTGAATGGAAAAAAATTCTTAAAAAAGAAAAGTCAGGCTCAATGGTTCATCCAATTATATCAGCATGAAAAAGCCACAGCACCCTTCTTTTTATTTGCAACCAGGTTGGGTAAAAACAATTCGCAACGCATCAGCAGCAGCGGAGAATAGCGGCATGCTGCATCCAGATCAGTTAGCTATCATTTATCAGCAGGGATGGTTTAAATTACTTGTCCCTGCCATTTATTCGGGTCGTGAAATCTCCCTACCCGAAATGGTTAGGTTGGAAGAAAGCATTAGTTGGGCCGATGGAAGTGTTGGATGGGTAGTTACCCTATGCAGCGGTGCGGGATGGTTTGGCGGTTTTTTAGCGCCTCAAAAAGCCGATATTGTTTTTAATAATGAACAAGTTTGTCTTGCGGGCAGCGGTGCTGCTACCGGCATAGCTAATATAACCGAAGCCGGTTATACAATTAATGGAACCTGGAAATATGCCAGCGGGGCTCATCATGCAACTCATTTTACAGCAAATTGCATCGTTAAAAAAGGAGACGAAACTGTATTAAATGAGGACGGAACCGCTTTAATACTGCCCTTTATATTTGACAGAAAAGATGTCGAACTTTTACCCGCGTGGAAATATATAGGCATGATGGGCACAGGCAGTGATGCTTTTAACGTTACAAGCCTTTCAGTGTCTGATGATAACTGTTTTAAAATTGATTCCGGATCAACAGTTGTAAACAGTTCCCTATATAAATATCCATTCTTACAATTGGCAGAAGCAACATTAGCAGTCAACATTTCTGGTATAGCAATTCATTTCATAGATCTGTGTGCGCTCATATTCCAGGAAAAACAGGATCAGGATAAATACTTGCCAGATCAAAAAAGCACTTTAAATAAAACATTAGAACAGTTAACCAATAAATTGAATGTTGCCCGCGAAGAGTTTTATAAAACAGTTCACCTTTCATGGGAGGTAGTTCAAAAAGCCGGCAATGACGATGTATGGCAAGATGTAAGTTATAAAAGCCATAGGCTTGCTAAAACAGCAAGAGAATGTGTTGATCAGCTTTACCCTTATTGCGGCCTACAGGCAGCCAATCCCGAGTCTGAGATAAACAGGGTATGGCGTGACATCCATACTGCAAGCCAGCATTCGTTGCTTACATTTACTTAGTATTTAAAACATTCCAATTTTTCTTTATTAACAATAATATCACATTGGATTTTAATCACTTTGTTGATATTTGCGTTACTTAATCCGCATACCGATGAAGATCAAACATCTACTTTTATTATCATTTGCTTTTGCCGCACTTAATGTATCGGCCCAAACTAAAAAGAAACATTTAAAAGTTATTGTGGACGCCCCTCCAAGGGTTCTTCCCGATAACTCATTACCCCGCCCAAAATTGGTAGTTGGTATTGTTGTCGACCAGATGCGCTGGGATTATCTTTTCCGTTATTATGACCGCTATCAAAATAATGGCTTTAAACGCTTATTGAACGAGGGCTTTAGCTGTGATAATACCCAGGTAGATTATATTCCCACTTTTACCGCACCCGGCCATACCTGTATCTATACCGGTTCGGTTCCGGCCATACACGGGATAGCTGGGAACGATTTTATCATCCAGGCAACGGGGAAATCAATGTATTGCACTGAAGATACTTCGGTAAGAACAGTCGGGAGCACTTCAACAGCCGGGCAAATGTCGCCGCGTAACCTGCTTACAAATACAGTTACCGATGAGTTAAGGTTAGCCACAAATTTTAGGTCGAAGGTAATTGGCATAGCCTTAAAAGACCGTGGAGGTATTTTACCTGCAGGGCACACTGCCAACGCCGCTTATTGGTTTGATGACAAAACTGGCAACTGGATAACCAGTACCTACTATATGCCAGACCTGCCAAAATGGGTAAAGGATTTTAACGATCAAAAACTGGCAGAAACTTATTTAAAATCAGATTGGACACCGCTTTATCCTATAGATACCTATTTGCAAAGCACACCCGACAACAGCAAATACGAAGGGAAATTTAAAGGCTCTGACGCCCCAACTTTACCCGTAAAAACCTCAGCATTATATAAAGGTAATTTAGGACTGATACGCTCGACACCCTATGGCAATACGATTTCGTTTGACCTGGCAGTTGCAGCTATTAATGGCGAACAATTGGGTCAGCATGATGCTACTGACTTTTTAGCATTAAGCTTATCATCCACTGATTATATCGGACACCAGTTTGGCATAAATGCTGTTGAAATTGAGGATACTTACCTGCGTTTGGATCGCGAACTGGCCACATTTTTCACCTACCTGGATGCCAAAGTTGGCAAAGGTAACTATACTGTTTTTTTAACTGCCGATCACGGCGCGGCACATAATACAGCGTTTTTAAATGATCATGGTATCCCCGCAGATGTGTGGGACGATGGTGCAGTTAGAGATAGCCTGAACAAATTTTTACTGAATAAATACAAAGTGGAAAAACTGGTTATTAATTTGGGCAATTATCAGGTAAATTTTAATAACGCAACCATTAAATATGCCCAGCTTAATGAAGATGCGATAAAGAACGACTGCATAGAATTTTTGATGAAACAACGTGGAGTAGCTTTTGCTGTTGATATGAAACATACAGAAACAGCCAGTATCCCCGAAGCATTGCGTACCCGGATAATAAACGGGTATAGTGCCGAGCATAGCGGTGCAATACAAATCATATTGCAACCCGGATGGTTTACCGGCCATGGTTCGGGAGATAGTGGACCAACCGGCACCACGCACGGAACCTGGAACCCATATGATACCCATATCCCATTGGTATTTATGGGCTGGGGTATACAGCACGGCCACCTTAACCGCGAAACGCACATGACAGATATTGCAGCTACAGTAGCCGCCTTATTACACATCCAGGCACCTAATGGAAGTATTGGTAAACCGATTGGTGAGGTTTTAAAGTAGAAGCCTTCCCCGACGGGGACTTTAAACTTTTCAAATTCGAATTTGAGAATTCGATATTCAAAATCATGAAAAAATATATATCCAAACTTCATTATTTAACGCAGGACCTGCCGCATAGAAGCCATCCGGAACAGGCACAGATTGCTTGCCAGGCCGGTGCCAACTGGATACAATATCGTTGTTTGACCAAACCAGAGGATGAACTGATTGAAGAGATCAATGAGATTGCTGCGATTTGCGATGACTGGGGTGCAACATTGATCCTGACCAATCATTACCATTTACTTGACCGGGTTGATGCGCAGGGTGTCCATATCGAGGATTTTGATGCTGATTTCAGAGCTATCCGCGAACATATTAGCGACGAAAAAA
>JAQBOK010000122.1 GCA_028288085.1 Mucilaginibacter sp. | reverse complement strand
TGGTACTGCTTTAACACTGAATTTGTTAATACATGGAACTGCTTCCCTGTCATGCCATAACCGTGGAAAGCCAGTAATGGTTTACTGCCACTGCCATACTCATAATAATGCACCTTACCCAAACCGGGAATTTGTAGAAAGCCCATAGCAAACAATATTAAGGATAATGAGTAAGATTGGATTAATGATAGTACGCTTTTTTCCATATGCGAGGTTTGCCGCCATCGCGAGGATAATATATATTTATCTTTTCGCTATATTCAAATCCAGCGAAAACATAATGTTCCTCCATGTATTTTTTAGACAAAACTTTATTGAGCTTACAGCTATCGCCAACCGGATATATTAAATAGGGCACATAAGGACCTATGTCGGGCATTCCTTTATCTTTCAGTGATTTAGTTGAGAATCCATCATATTCATGAATTACTGTGTAAACAAAACATAATCTTCCATTATTTTCAAGGTCTTTTAGCTCCACCGGAACTTCTATATCTAGCCCCCCTCTATTATCGTTCAAAGCATCAAATGGCATTGTGATATGATTATTTTCAATATTGACAATTGAAAACTCACCTCTATAACCTGCACCATCTATCTCTCCAAACAACAATATTACAGTATGTTTTTCTGTCTTTTTTAAGAATAATAATTTGGTATGAAAAGCATTCTTGTTTTTTACGAGAAACTCAGAATCTACCGCTGCCCAATAATCTCTAGCTTTAAAAACCTTTTTACCATAACCAGAAAGTGAAATGGAGATCTTGTTAAAAGAATTTCTCTCCTCAAGTGAAGAAATGAGAACGATGGTGTCGGGCTTATTGTCATTATTAAGGTCTGTTATAATAGTCCGTATTGGCCTGAATGGAAGACGTTTGTCGCCTTGCTGGGCCGAAGCATAAAATGAAAAAATAACGAAAATGAAGACAACTAGTTTTTTCATTTTTTCAAATCTATATGATTGATGATCATTTCCGTGGCCCCGGTATTGTTCCTTACATATTCTTTTATCTTTTCACCCAGGGCTTTACACTGCCCTTCATCTTCAACCAAAACGCGAACTGTATTTTTAATCGTATCAATATTGTTAATACTAAATCCTCCCTTCAAAGCGATCAGATCTTTTGCTTCCTTAAACCTGTCATAATTAGGCCCGAAGATAACAGGTAATCCGAATGCCGCGGCTTCCAAAGTATTATGTATCCCTGCCCCAAAGCCGCCACCGATATAAGCGATATCGCCATATTGATAAAGAGAGGATAATATGCCTATATTGTCGATAATGAGGACCTGTTGAGTGTTGTGAGTTGTAAGTTGTGAGTATTTTATCGCAGAATTAATCGGTAAAATGCCTGCCAGGCTGTTGATCTTTTCCTCGTTGATCTCATGCGGAGCGAATATGAATTTCCAGTCAGGGTAATTACTAACTAACTGCGCTACCAGTTCCTCGTCTGCTGGCCAGGTGCTGCCTGCTATAAATAACTTATGCCCGTCCTTAAATTTACTTATTGCGGGAATTGATTTTGGTTGTTGCGCATTTGCCCAAACCCGGTCAAAACGGGTATCACCGCTAACCGATACATTGGTGATGCCTATTTTTTGCAGTAATGTTTTCGAATCCTCATCCTGTACAAAAAAATAGGTCACAAAGCTGAGCATCCGGCGATGCAGGCCGCCGTACCATCTAAAAAATATTTGCCCGGGCCTAAAAATACCGGAAATAATATACAGTGGAATACCGCGTTGATCCAGTTCATTAAAAAAATGGTACCAATATTCGTACTTGGTAAAAATTGCTATGGTGGGATTTATGGTTTTTATAAATTTGCGGGCATTGCTGGGGGTATCCAGGGGTAGGTAGTAAACGGCATCGGCAAAAGGAGTGTTTTTTCTGATTTCGTAACCTGAAGGCGAAAAAAACGTTAAAACGATCTTTATGTCGGGGTAGTGTTCTTTGAATTTGATCAATACAGGTAATCCCTGTTCAAATTCGCCAAGTGATGCAAAATGAAACCAGGCGCATTGTTGATAATTTTGGTAGCTGATGTTTTTTCTGCCATTGATCCATAGTTTTGCTTTTTTGTTAAAAAATGAAGCAATTAGTATCAAAAAGAAATAAAACCTAACTCCTAAATTATAAATCAGCAACATGCATTTGAAATTCTTACCTTCGTTGGGGATAAAAGTAATAACAATAAAAAGATAAATACGTATGAAAATTGCTGTAGTAGGTACAGGTTATGTAGGTTTGGTTACTGGAACTTGTTTGTCCGAAACTGGTAACCAGGTTATTTGCGTTGATATTAATGCGAAAAAAGTTGAAATGATGCAGAATGGCCAGCTGCCAATTTATGAGCCAGGCCTCGAACAACTTTTTAACCGCAACATAAGCCAGGGCAGGCTGCATTTTACCACCAACCTGGCGGAAGCAATTGCCGAGGCGAAAATTATATTCCTGGCATTACCCACCCCTCCAGGCGGTGATGGATCTGCCGATTTGAGCTATGTATTAGGGGCAGCCAAGGATATCGCTAAAATAATTACAGAATATAAGGTTATTGTTACTAAATCAACTGTTCCGGTTGGCACAGCTGATAAAGTTACCGCGGTTTTAAAAGAACATACTGATATTGAGTTCGCTGTAGTATCCAATCCTGAATTTTTGCGTGAGGGGGTTGCTGTAGATGATTTTATGAAGCCCGACCGTGTAGTTATAGGAACTAACGATGAAAGAGCACGCAAATTAATGGCAGAACTGTATTCACCTTATGTAAGGCAGGGTAACCCCATTGTATTTATGGACGAGCGTTCGTCAGAATTGACTAAATATGCTGCTAATTCTTTTCTGGCGACAAAAATATCCTTCATGAATGAGATCGCCAACCTTTGTGAGCTGGTAGGTGCGGATGTGGATATGGTGAGACGCGGCATAGGTTCAGATGACCGCATAGGCAAGCGTTTCCTGTTTTCGGGTATTGGTTATGGTGGCAGCTGCTTTCCTAAGGATGTGCAGGCTTTGGCAAAATCAGCTGAAGAGAATAAATACGATTTTAAGATATTGAATTCGGTAATGGATGTTAACGAAATTCAGAAGAAAGTACTGGTTGAGAAGGTTAAGAAATATTTTAAAGGCGACATTAAAGGTAAAAAGTTTGCCCTGTGGGGATTAGCGTTTAAGCCAGAAACAGATGATATACGCGAAGCCCCTTCGCTATACATCATAGATGAATTGTTAAAAGCCGGGGCAACAGTTACCGCTTTTGACCCAGAGGCAATGAATAATATAAAAGCATTACTTGGCGATACTATAAACTATTCAGAAAACCAATATGATGCGTTGAAAGATGCCGATGCGTTGCTGATAGTTACCGAATGGTCGGTTTTTAGAACACCGGATTTTGACATGCTTGATAATCTCCTGAAAAATAAGGTTATTTTTGACGGACGTAATTTATACGACCTGCAAAAAATGATCGATTGTGGTTTTTACTACAACAGTATCGGCAGAAAGGTAATTGAATAATAATGGCAAATCGTAAACGAGTATTGATCACCGGAGCCGCCGGATTTTTAGGCTCGCACCTGTGCGACCGTTTTATTAAAGAAGATTTCCATGTGATTGGCATGGATAACCTGATAACCGGAGACCTTCGTAACATTGAGAAACTTTTTAAACTGGAGAACTTTGAGTTTTACAACCACGATGTTTCCAAGTTTGTATATGTTCCCGGCGATTTACATTATATACTTCATTTCGCTTCTCCTGCAAGTCCTATAGATTATTTAAGGATACCTATACAAACCCTGAAGGTTGGTTCACTGGGCACGCATAATTTGCTGGGTTTAGCCCGTTCTAAAAAAGCCCGGATGTTGATTGCATCCACCTCTGAAGTGTATGGCGACCCAAATGTTAATCCGCAACCCGAAGAATATTGGGGAAATGTAAACCCTGTTGGTCCGAGAGGTGTTTATGACGAAGCCAAACGTTTCCAGGAGGCCATTACCATGGCTTATCATACTTTTCATGGACTGGAAACCCGCATAGTAAGAATATTTAACACCTATGGGCCGCGCATGCGCCTGAATGATGGACGTGTATTGCCGGCATTTATAGGCCAGGCTTTGCGTGGTGAACCATTAACCATGTTTGGCGATGGTTCGCAAACCCGTTCATTTTGTTATGTTGACGACCTGGTAGAAGGGATATATCGCTTACTATTCAGTGATTACGCCCAGCCTGTTAATATTGGCAATCCTGATGAAATTACCATCCGTGAATTTGGGGAAGAGATTATTAAACTTACAGGTACCGATCAAAAATTGGTGAGTTTGCCTTTACCAACCGATGACCCTAAACAACGCCAGCCAGATATAACTAAGGCAAGAAGCATATTGGGATGGGAGCCTAAAATATCTCGCAAAGAAGGTTTAAAGATAACTTATGAGTATTTTAAGTCGCTGCCGGAACAGGAAATTCAACATAAAGATTTTACCTATTATAATAAAGGATAAATGTCAAAAATATTAGTTACAGGTGGATTAGGATATATCGGTTCACATACGGTGGTGGAGTTGATCAATGCCGGATACGAGCCGGTAATTGTTGATGACCTCTCAAACTCAAACATTAAAATATTAGATCAGATAACAAAAATAACCGGTAAAAAGCCTGTATTTCATCAGCTTGATCTGTGCGATGTAAATGGGGTAATGAGCCTGGCCACTGCCGAGCATGATATTGAAGGTATTATTCATTTTGCTGCATTTAAAGCTGTCGGCGAGTCTGTTAAGCTGCCATTAAAGTATTATCGCAACAACATATTCTCATTAATTAATTTACTGGATGCTTACTATGGTAAACCTGTAAATTTTGTTTTTTCATCAAGCTGCACCGTATACGGCCAGCCCGACCATCTGCCGGTTAATGAAAGCGCCCCGGTAAAACCTGCGCAATCACCTTATGGAAATACCAAGCAAATAGCCGAAGAAATACTTTCGGATATGGTGGCATCGGGAACTAATTACAAAGTAATATCATTAAGATATTTTAACCCCGTTGGCGCACATGATACCGCATTGATTGGTGAATTGCCAATTGGCGTGCCGCAAAACCTGGTACCTTTTATTACGCAAACGGCTATTGGCAAACGCGAAAAGATCACGGTATTTGGGGATGATTATAATACACCGGATGGAAGTTGCGTGAGGGACTACATCCACGTGGTAGACCTAGCAAAAGCACATGTTGCCGCATTGAAATTGATGAGTGGAAATGATTTTGAAGGATATGACGTATTCAATATCGGTACAGGCAAGGGCAACTCTGTGCTGGAAATAATTGCTGCTTTTGAGCAAACAACGGGCGAGAAATTGAATTACGAAATAGGCCCGCGTCGCGGTGGTGATGTTGAACAGGTTTGGGGGGATGTTTCCAAATCTGAAAAGCAATTGCATTGGAGCGCCGGGTTGGGAATAGATACCATGATGTCTTCCGCGTGGGAATGGGAGAAATATTTGTCAAACAACCCTCTATAAATACAATATAGATGCAAAAAATAATTATTACAGGTGGGGCAGGTTTTATCGGATCACATGTTGTACGCCGGTTTGTAAAAAACTATCCAGATTATAATATCATTAATTTAGATAAACTGACCTATGCTGGCAACCTCGCTAATTTGAGGGATATTGAAAACGAACCGAATTACCGTTTTATAAAGGGGGATATTGTTGATACGGGGTTTATAAGTAAACTTTTTGAAGACGAACAGCCTGATGCAGTAATTCACCTTGCTGCTGAATCGCATGTGGACAGGTCAATTACCAATCCCCTTGAATTTGTGATGACCAACGTGGTAGGCACGGTTAGTTTACTTACCGCCGCACGCAATAGCTGGAAAGGCCGGTATAATGGAACTCGTTTTTACCATGTTTCAACAGATGAAGTTTATGGTAGCCTGGGCGAAACTGGTATGTTTACGGAAGAAACTGCATACGACCCGCATTCACCCTATTCTGCCTCAAAAGCAAGCTCTGATCATTTTGTAAGGGCTTATTATGATACCTACGGACTAAATACAGTGATCTCCAACTGTTCCAATAATTACGGATCATACCATTTTCCTGAAAAACTGATACCGCTTGCCATTAATAATATCAAACAAAACAAACCTGTACCTGTATATGGGAAGGGCGAAAATGTTCGCGATTGGTTATGGGTAGAAGACCATGCCCGTGCAATTGATGTAATTTTTCACAAGGCAAAGGCAGGGACAACTTATAATATCGGCGGCCACAACGAGTGGAAAAACATTGATCTGATCAGGCTATTATGCCGTATATTAGATGAGAAATTGGGTCGTTCAGAAGGCGAATCAGCAAAGCTGATCACTTTCGTGACCGACAGGGCGGGACATGACCTGCGGTATGCAATTGATGCCACCAAATTAAAGAATGACCTGGGATGGACACCAAGCATTACTTTTGAAGAGGGGCTAGAAAAAACGGTTGACTGGTACCTGGCAAATGAAGACTGGCTGAATGATGTTACATCAGGCCATTACCAGCAATATTATAATGAACAATATACTGACAGATAGAAATGTTTAGTTTTTTTAAGAAAAAAGAAGTTAATAAAGAACCTGCTTTTAATTACGAATCAATTGTAGTGGATATGCACTCGCATGTTTTACCGGGTATCGATGATGGCGCTCAAAATCCACAGGAATCAATTTTCCTTATAAAAAAAATGATGGCCCTGGGGATCAAAAAGATCATTGCTACCCCCCATATAATGGCCGATTATTATAAAAATAATGCAGAAACAATAGGTAATGCATTAAAAATACTGAAAGCCGAATTAGTAAAAGAAAAGATCGATATAGAAATTGAAGCTGCTGCCGAACACTATTTTGATGAAACTTTTGAGGGGCGTATAAATGATAATAAGTTAATGATCATGGGGAAAAATTATGTGCTCTTTGAACTTTCATTTATAAGTTTGCCCCCTAATTTAATAGAGATTATACAAAAAATGCGGGATATGGGCCACCAGCCTATTCTTGCACACCCGGAAAGATACGCCTATATCAGTATTGACCAGTTAAGGAATATAAGGGAGCATGGTTGTTATTTGCAATTAAATACCATATCACTAACCGGGTATTATGGTAAAGAAGCTAAGAAAACTGCAGAAGCATTAGTAGATAATCAGTTGGTTGATTTCATATCAAGCGATATGCACCATCCAAAACATGCCGAAGCGCTTAAAAATGCTTTGAACACGACTTATGTAGATAAGTTACTGCATGATTATCAGCTGAAAAATATAATGCTTAAATAATTTCGAATCTATTTATCGGTAGCTGATTCGGAAATCTAATTATAAATTACTCATATCTTAAAGACTCAACAGGGTCTAGCCTGGAAGCTTTTTTGGCCGGATAGAAACCAGAGATCAGTCCGATCAAGGTACATAGGGTAATTGCTGCCATTAACCAAAACCATGGGATTACAAACGTGCCGCTGATTTGTACGGCTATTAAATTTCCAATAGCAATTCCTAAAATAATGCCCCCTATGCCTCCTATTAGGCATATTACTATCGCTTCAATTAAAAACTGTTTGCGTATTACCGCAGGGGTAGCCCCAACAGCTTTACGAATGCCTATTTCACGGGTACGTTCAGTTACAGAAACCAGCATGATGTTCATTAACCCGATGGCTGCTCCTATCAAGGTGATGATCCCTATAGTAAGCCCCCCTGCCGTCATGCCGGCTAATTGACCGGATAGTTCCTGCTGAATGGAATCACTTCTGGATATCTCAAAATTGTTAGTATTGGCAATATTCAGATCACGCACGTTCCTGAACAACGATGTAGCTTCTCCTATACTGGCATCCAGCGCAGCAGGGCCGCTTACCTTTACAGTTACCGTGAACGTAGGGTTTTTTACGGTATCCATCTGCTTGGCTTTTAGAACGGGGATAATACAAAATTTATCGCCGCCAAAACCTGCGCTTGATCCTTTAGATGCAAATACGCCAATGATCTTAAACCTGTTGTTGCCAATAAATACCGGTTTGTCAATCGGATCTTCACCTTTAAAAAGACGCTTTCTTATTTCATCGCCAATAATTACAACACTTGTTCCATGCTCAATTTCTGAGGTCGAAAAATTGCGGCCATAAGCTAATTTGCGGCCACCTGTTGATAAATAATTTTCGTCAGAGCCGGTTACAGATATATTGGGATTAGTTTTAAGGCTATTATATTTTGCCACGGCTGTTCCGGTAACATCATGATTAATGGAAGCAACCACGGGCAGTTTAAATAATTGTTTAAAGCGGTCGGCCTGAAGATAAGTTATGGCCGGATAGACTTTTCTGTGGCCGCCATTACCAAAATTGAGTCCCTCGCCACGGTTTTGCAGGGTAAAGGAATTGGCGCCCAAATCTGCAAAGGCATCATTTGTATATTGCTTGATCCCCTCTATGGCGGTTAAAATGCCAACAAGCGCCATTATGCCGATAGCGATAATCAACGAGGTAAGCGAAGCGCGCAACCTGTTGCCGGCTATTGATTGCAGGGCTATGGAAATATTTTCTTTAAGACTGGTTTTTACCGGCATTGAGTAAAATTATAATTCTGCTTTATGACTATTGTATATGCCGTTTTGTTACAGACGGACGCCCTTATTATTAATTTAAATATTCTTTCTCTGCAAGGTAGTAATAAGGCCAGAACATATGATGAACAAAAACATTTTCAGAGTCGTTAGGAAACTTTGCTCTATAATCATCGTCAGGCATTAGTATTACCGGCATGCCACAACTTGTATAGCTATTATCGTGCGCATAAACAGGTTCGGTATATTGCGGTAGTTGTTTTTTTATAAACTTATATACCAGGTTTCCCAGGTATTTTTCATTCGCTTTTTGTGCTTTTTCAGGGGTTTTCTTTAATTGGTTATATACATGCCGTATATAAAGTCTTTTAAAAAACGATTGCTTGTTTATCAACTCATCTGCATTTACAAACGGATTGGGCTTATTGAAATCGTTCAATGTCTGGATAGAAAACGGGGTTTGCGGCACCCAGTCGGCTGCATTGGTAACAGCTATGCCCCAACCACCGCGTGTAAGGTAATTATAATCGTAAGCGTAATAAGTGTTGCCGGGTTTTGGAGGGGCACTGCAATAGGTTTTAAAAACGATATCGGCAGGTAGCAGCTTATTATTTTGCAGATCGGCAATATAAGAACGGAGCAGGAAAGCAATAGCAGCACCCTGGCTGTGGCCCATAATTAAAAAATTTTTAATGCCCCTGGTCGGTAAAGCTGCTTTATTTGTGGGATAACTGTTTTGGATAAGTAAGCCATACCTAAAAGCCAGCCGATATGAACTGCTGCCCTCGGATCGTTAGCTAAATGATATTTAAAATTAGTAGAATCATCAATATGTAATTGCCCATTGGCGGGAACCATAGCAGCATAAAAATTTTCGAGCCAGCTTACTTCATTTTGTACAGTACCCCTCAGGCTGATCACAGCAGTTGTTTTGTCTTCATTTATCCACAGGTCCCATTTGTTTTTAAGCGGCCCTTCGGGCGAGCGGTAGATCATTTGGTATTGTCGGGGTGTTGGGGTGAGGTCGCCTTTTAATGTATCACCAAATTGCCGCCTGGAAACCCGCAGCAGTTCAAGATATTCCTTAGCGTCAAAACCCGGTTTTAACTGGGCCTGCACCGTTAAGCCAGGCAGTAAAAGGAGTAAGATGTAAATAGCTTTCATTTGATGTCCCAATTTACAGAAGAATATTTATAGTTGATGGCCATTTATCCCCGGGTTGCAAATCATTTTCTTTTAGTTCTGAATAGTAAATTGTCATAAAATAGACCAATTGCTGATCTTAATTCAAATCTAATTGCATTGATAAGTTAAACATAAAAGCCTAAATTCGTTTTCATCATGTCAAATCATCGCCGCATTTTCTTGAAGCAGGCAGCCGCCCTTGCTGGTGCATTCTCTGCTGCCAGTCTTTTTAATCAATTGCATGCCGAAGAATGGAAACGTGCATCTAAAAAGATAGAACACATGGATGCAGATAAGGTAGCGCAGGATGAAGACTATTGGAGTATTATACAAAACGCCTATACGGTAAACCCAAGCATCATTAACCTAAATAATGGTGGGGTATCACCTGCGCCGTTGGTGGTGCAGCAGGCGGTGGCAAGGTTTAACGATTTGTCTAACGAAGGGCCATCATACTTTATGTGGCGTATACTTGACCAGGGGCGCGAGCCTTTACGCGAAAAACTGGCCTTGCTGGCAGGCGCTCTTCCTGATGAGATAGCGATCAACCGAAATGCTACCGAGGCACTTAATACAGTTATTTATGGGCTTGAGCTGAAAAGCGGCGATGAGGTAATTGGTACCAAACAGGATTATCCCAACATGATACAGGCATATAAACAAAGGGCTTTGCGGGAGGGGGTTGTATATAAACAGCTTAGTTTTGATTTCCCGATTGAAAATGACGAGCAGATAGTTAAGGTTTATGAAGATGCGATAACCCCAAAAACAAAAATACTGCATGTTACCCACATGATTAACTGGGTAGGGCAGATTATGCCGGTGCGAAAGATATGCGATATGGCACATGCAAAAGGCATTGAAGTTGTTGTAGACGGTGCCCACTCATTCGGGCTGCTTGATTTTAAAATACCTGATTTGGGTTGTGATTATTTCGGAACCAGTTTGCATAAATTTTTATCTGCGCCTATAGGCAGCGGTATGCTATGGATAAAGAAAGATAAGATTGCTAAAATATGGCCACTGCTTTGTAATGGCGACCCTCATAGCACCGACATCCGTAAATTTGAAACATTAGGCACAAGGAGCTTCCCAATAGAACAGGGTATTGGTGAAGCGATCAACTTTCATGAGGCGATAGGTGGTAAGCGGAAAGAGGAACGGATAAGATATCTAAAAAACTACTGGGCTTCAAAGGTAAGGGAGATACCAAAAGTAAAACTGCACACTTCACTAAAACCTCAATATTCATGTGCTATTTGCGGGGTTAGCGTTGATGGGATGACCCCGGGCGAACTGGACAGTGCTCTCTTTAATAAATATAAAATACATACTGTGGGAATAGTTTGGGAAAACATCAGTTGCGTGCGGATAACACCGCATGTTTATACTAAAATCGCTGATCTTGATAAATTGGTTAAAGCCATCGGTGAGATCGCATCAAAAAAATAAAAAATTATGGGGATAGAACAGCCTAATATACAATATGCTGTACCATTTTTCATGGTATCAAACATGGAAGCCTCTCTGAAATTTTATACTGATGGCTTAGGATTTAGCATACAGAATACCTGGACGCCACTCGGCAAAATTGAATGGTGCTGGCTTCAGCGCGAAGGTGGGCCGCTGATGCTGCAAGAATCGCGAATTGCAGAGAATATGCCCTTTCTTTCAGGCGACAAACCTGGTGCAGGTGTATCTACCTGGTTTCAATGTGTTGATTCATTAAAGTTATATCATGAGTTTAGAGGCAGGGGAGTAGATGTACTGGAGCCATTTGTTGGCAATGGATTATGGGATGTAAGAGTTATCGATCCGGATGGTTACCACCTTCACTTTGAAAGCCCAACCGATGTTCCCGAAGAAACAAAATATTCGGAATGGCTTAATATGAAAGGGACAGTTTAATTCTTTTTTAGCCTTGACGCTACCATTGGCTCAAGCAGGTTTACCCATTCGGTGTACATTTTGCCTGATGGATGCAACCCATCAGCGGCGATAAGGCCAGGATCGGTAGCCGCCAGTCGGGATAAGCCTGTTATGTCCAAATAATTAACTCCGGCTTTCAGGCTTATATCTTTGTTAATGGCGTTAAACTGGTCAATTAATGGTCCGATTGTGCTGTCATTTCCGCCTGCGAATGGCGTAACACCATAGTCAGGTATCGATAACACAAAAACGCGGCTGGTATCACCTTTAGCAAAGCTGATAGCTGTATTTAATACCTGTGTGAATTTTATCTTGTAGTTATCCTGGCTAAGATGCTGAAACTGATCGTTCACACCGATCAGTAAGGTAACAAAATTGAATTTTTTATCAGTAATACCGCTTCTGGCAATGGCACTTATTAAGTCGTCAGTTGTCCAGCCGGTAACAGCAATTATAGTTGGTGGTTTTACTTGAAACGCACCGGAGTTTAATGAATTGGTAAGTTGGTATGGGTACGAATCAATTTGTGGAACCGCTTCGCCTATGGTATAAGAATCACCGAGTGCAAGATAGTTTAAAGAATCATAAACAACGGTCTTCACAGTAGTGTCTTTCATAATAATGGTGACAAGCGTTGCATCAATTCTTTTTTTCACACAGCTTGAAAGGGCAATAATAGTAAGTATAATCGAATATAATAATTTCACAATATCTCCATATTGAACAATACGGAAATATGGTGTTTAAGATTTTTTTTAACGTCTTCAATATCAACTTCTTTTCCAAGTTCCTTTTGCATGGATGTTACAGCCTTGTCATCAATTCCACAGGGAACTATGTTATTAAAATAATCAAGGTCGGTATTTACATTAAAAGCCAGCCCGTGCATGGTTACCCAGCGGCTGCAACGTACGCCCAATGCGCAAATTTTTCTTGCATTTTCATTATCCGGGTCAAGCCAAACGCCTGTGTATCCGGGGTAACGGTCACCCTTTAGTCCGTATTGGGCCATGGTTAATATTACGGCCTCCTCAAGCGTACGCAAATAAAGATGGATATCCGTAAAAAAATTATCCAGGTCAAGTATTGGGTAGCTCACTATTTGACCGGGGCCGTGGTAAGTAATATCGCCGCCGCGGTTAATGGAATAATAAGTCGCATTTTTTTCTTTTAAGCCATTCTCATCCAAAAGAAGGTGCTCTGGCTTGCCGCTTTTGCCCAGCGTGTATACATGAGGATGTTCGCAAAATACAAGATAATTAGGAGTCATTGTTTCCTCCCCGTACTCATCGCCCTCGCTCATTATTTTGCGGTTGCGTATTTTGGTTTTTAAGGCTATAGTATCAGCAAATAATACTTCCTGTTTGTCCCAGGCTTCCTTATAATCGATCAGCCCCCAATCCTGAAAAATTACGTTTTTGTTCTTCATATCCCTATCCCTTTACATAACCTACCATATAATCCTCATATTGCAGGTAATCAACCTGGTAATCCAGATTAATAGTATCCTTGATCAAACGCGCTTTTACCTTGCCTGCATGATCAAAATTAAATGGTTCTAACGAAATGTTATCAGCAAATGAGATTTCTTTTTGCCCATAACATTTATAAATCGCTTCTTTGGCGCACCAGCAAACATACAATTGCTGTATTTTATGCTCATTATTTATAAATGCCATCTCTTCAGTGCTCATAAACTTATGGGCTATACGCTCTACCTTTTCTTTGATCTGTTCTATATCTATCCCTACCGGCCGGGTTTTGCTGATCATTACCGCGGCATAGTCAAATGAATGGCTCAACGAGATATGGTAAGGAAGGTCAACAAGGTAGGGTTTGCCATGCTCGTCAACCCTGCAATCAATATACTCATCTGTTTTCAATAATTTGCGCAATAAAACGCGCGTTCCTAACCAGTGCAGATGCCGTTTTCCGTGACTGATCTGCTCAACAAAAGCTTTCTCATCATCATTTAGCTGTAACTGATTATATAATTCATCCGCTTTCTCTTCTATTTTCCAAAGAGCAAATTCGGTATTATCATCAATTTGCTTTTTGTATGCTATTGCCATAAAGTAAAATTGCAAAAAGGATGGCAAACTTAAATCAAATAATTCTAATTTAGGCCAAATATCACAGTGCTATGATTTTATCAGACAAGCGTATTCTCGAAGAAATAGACAAAGGCCATATTATTATTGAACCGTTTAACCGGGAGTGTTTGGGTACCAACTCATACGACGTACATCTGGGGAAACATTTGGCTACCTATCGTAACAGGGTGCTTGATGCTAAATTGCATAATGAAATAGATGGTTTTGAGATACCAAAGGAAGGGTTTACGCTACAGCCAAATACTCTTTATTTGGGTGTGACAATGGAATATACAGAAACGCACGCACACGTGCCTTTCCTGGAAGGAAAATCAAGTACGGGTCGTTTGGGGATAGATATACACGCAACTGCCGGAAAAGGAGATGTGGGTTTTTGCAACACCTGGACACTTGAAATATCATGCGCGCAGCCCGTACGTATATATGCAGGTATGCCCATAGGCCAACTCATCTACTTTGTTGTAGAAGGCGAAATTGAGACCATGTACAATACAAAAGCCAACGCCAAATATAATAACCCTACTACCCGGCCGGTCGAAAGCATGATGTGGAAGAATAAGTTCTAATATTTGTTATTGATCGATAAGTAACGTCATTTTTATAGATTGGAAAAGGTATTTTTGGCAGATTGCCTTTACAAACCTTACACATGAAATTCAAAGTTTATTTATTGATATTAAGTTTTGTTGCGGTAATTGGTTTATCTGCATTCGCACAAAACGATAGTACCTTAAAAAGTTCCTCTCATGCTTTCGGGAACCTGACGATTACAGGCCGGGTGATAAATCATGCCGACAAAAAGCCTGTTGCAGAAGCCAGCGTTTTCTTTAGCAATACTACTGTTGGAGGCATCACGGCTGACGATGGTGTGTTCACTTTGCATCAGATTAAGACAGGCAAGTATCAAATGATAGTTTCGATAGTCGGGTTCGGAACTTACAGCCAAACGGTGATTGTAAATAATAGTAACATTACTTTACCTGATATAGAAGTTTTGCCTCAAACAAAGGTTTTGCAGGAAGTGGTTATTATGTCTAAAGTCGACCCTAACCGGCAAAGGAATTATAATTGGTTTAAGGATGAATTTTTGGGGACCTCCCAGATGGCTGAGGACTGTAAGATCCTCAATCCAGAGGTGATCGACTTAAGCTTTAATGATACCACATCTACACTTACAGCGTCCTCTTATGATTTTATTCAAATCCAAAATGATGCATTGGGATACAAAATAAAATACCTGCTCACCAATTTCACCAAAGGGTTTCACAACCGTATGTTACACTACGAGGGCTCGCCCTTATTTGAAACAATGAAGGGAACGCCGCAACAGGAAACGCGATGGAAGAAAAAGAGACAGGAAGCCTATCTGGGTTCTCAGATGCACTTTTTACGTTCCCTTTATGATAATAAGATCGCTGAAAATGGTTTTAGGGTTTTGCAATGGGCGCAATATCAAAACCCTGAACGTCCATCGGATAGCATCATAGCTGCCCGGATCAAACTATATAAAAATATAAAGCCTGAAAGCAGCCGGTCAAACGATTCATTATCCTTTTGGAACAATAAGGCAAAAATGACCAAAATGCTTTCGAAGCTGATGAGTTTTCCTTTGAACAGGGATGAAATAACTAAAGAAACAGAGCAGGCTGGGATTTATGCATTGGGTTGCGATATGGATGAACTTCATATTACCTATGATAAAGGGCAGCATTTTAGAGGGCAGCCAAGGCAATATAACCTTGATGATCCTACTAATAGGGAAACTTCAGTTGTAGGTTTTAATGAACAATATGCTTTTTTTGATAATAATGGATGGTTGATAAATCCCGGCAGCATATCACTTGGTGGTGTGTGGGTTAAGAAAAGAATAGCAGAATTATTGCCTGAGGATTATGAACCGTCTGGAAATGTATCAGATCAGTTAATTTCTTCAACCTTATTACAACCCGAGTTTTCGAAACTTCAATCTGCAGCAGATAGCGTTAATAAGGTCCATCCTGTAGAAAAGGTTTATCTTCATTTGAATAAAGCGTATTATAATCCCAGTGACACCATATGGTTTAAAGCATATGTGGTGGTCGGCGAATTGCACCAGCTATCAGCTTTAAGTAGTGTTTTGTATTGCGAATTGATCAACAATAAAGATTCGATTATAGAGCGGCATACCTTAAAACTGGAAGACGGGACTGCTCCCGGCGATTTTGTATTGACATCATCACTTAAAGTGGGTAGTTGCCGTATCAGGGCCTATACCAACTGGATGAGGAATGCTGGCTCATCCTACTTTTATGATCAACCGATAAAAATTGGAAGGCGGCAAATTGCTTTAATTTCTGCCAGGCCTGCGCTGGCAACAAAAAAGCCAGACATTCAATTTTTTCCCGAGGGGGGAGAACTGGTAAATCGAGTGCGCTCCAGAGTAGCTGTAAAAGCAGTGAGTCCAAGCGAATTAGGAGAAAATGTATCGGGGATAATAACTGATAATGAAGGCAATAATATAGCTGCTTTTGAAACTCAACATTTAGGTATGGGGGTATTTGCGCTTATACCTAAACAGGGTGAAACATATAAAGTAACTATTACTGCTGCTGATAGTTCTACTTTTACAGTTAATTTGCCAGAAGCAAAGGAAGCAGGATTTACGCTTACTATTAATAATAGTGCTGCTGATAGTATATATGTGAAGGTGGCCGCAAATGATAAGTTGTTCCAGTCAAAACAAAACTCTCTATTTTATCTGACAGGGCAATCAGGTGGGAAAATATATTATTCGGCTGCGGCTAAACTGGTGGGCCCTGTGTTTACCGTCGAGATCGCTAAAAGCCGTTTTCCATCAGGTATCGTTCAATTTACTTTGTTCTCCGAAACAGGCGAACCTTTAAATGAGCGGATAGTGTTTGTGCGCAGCGATGACACGCTTAAATTAAAGCTCAGTTCTGCGGAAAAAACTTACACCACACGCCAAAAGGTAAAAATAGATCTGGATGCAACGGGAGTAGATAATCAACCCGTTTTGGCCGATCTGTCTGTGGCGGTTATAAATGAAACCCGGACACCGGTAGATGAAAATGTTGAAAGTACTATATTGAATAACATATTACTGACATCTGATCTTAGAGGGTACATTGAGCAGCCCAATTACTATTTTAATAATGCAAGCAATAAGACAGCGGCTGATTTGGATCTATTAATGCTGACTCAGGGATATCGTAAATTCGAATGGAAACAAGCATTGAGTAAAAACAGCGCACCTATAGCTTATCTGCCTGAGAGAGATCTGGAATTGTCGGGGAGCATTAAAACACCCTCTGGCAAACCGGTGCCTAATGGTAAGGTAATGCTAATATCATTAAAGGATAGTTTTTCTAAAGACACCACTACCAATGTTGATGGGGATTTTAAATTTTCTAACCTGGAACTTTCTGATGTTGGAAAAGTAGTACTGCGCGCACGGAAGCAAAATAATGGTGACAACGTTACTATATATGTTAAGCAACCAGATAAACCCGCCATACTTAAACGAAAAGTGACGGATTCTACAAGCATAGCCTTGGCTAACCTTACACCAGAGCAAAGATTAGAAGCAACAAAAAACTATGAGGAATATCAGAACCAGCAAAAGCATGATTCTCTGCAGAGCAAACGGGGGCTTAAGGAAGTAAATATAACCGCCAATAAAATTGTTAAACCGGATAAGTATAACAACTATGGCACCAGCTTTGAATTTGATGTCAATATGAAAAAAATGACGGGCCAATATAATAGCGTGAATGATGCTTTGCGATTTGTTGTACCCGGGCTGCGTTTTGAAAACAACAAATACATTTTTGACAGGGCGCCGGTGCAGGTAATGATCGATGATTTTGTGCACCCACAGGATGATCTGGATGCTTTTTCGCCGCTAGAGATTGATAATATCAGGATCATTGAGAAGTCTTTTACTGGTCCTGCGCGTTTGATGGTAACTACCAGGCGGTACGCAGGTACGGATACCTTATCAAAAATACTAAAGGAAGTTGTGATCAAGACTCACAAGGTCGACAACAAGCCCGATATGAGCCATTCGGCCAATTTGCTTGGCGGCGGCAATGCCGACCAGGTATTAATGTCTGATAAATTGATAGGCTGCATCTCACTCGCAGATTGCCTGGTTGGAAAGTTATTTGGTGTAATATTTCAAAATGGCATTCCCTACAATACCCGGGCAACAGGGCATCTTAGCGGCACTCCACGAATGCAGATAATTTATGACGGAGTGCAGTTGGATGGAAGTATGTTAAATACGCTTGATGCAGAGAATATTTATAGTATTGAAGTATTGAGGAGTGGGGCTAACGTTGCTATTTATGGCTCAGAGGCACCGGGTGGCTTGCTCATTATAACTTCTAAACGGGGCGTTGAT
Source organism: Mucilaginibacter sp. (assembly GCA_028288085.1). GTDB lineage: Bacteria > Bacteroidota > Bacteroidia > Sphingobacteriales > Sphingobacteriaceae > Mucilaginibacter. Next base: position 10,031 of record JAQBOK010000122.1, on the reverse strand, counting down.
GTTAATTATGTAACTAACTCGTCGCCGTCTGGTTTGCTCACTTACCCCTTTAAGGGCTACTATAAAGCCCGGACATATTATTTGCCAAAATACACGCACCCCAAAACAGATATTGAATCATCAGACACACGCAGTAGTATTTATTGGAACCCGCTTGTTATAACCGATAACAACGGCAAAGCTTCATTTGAATATTATAATGCAGATACCAAGGGGACTTACAGGGTTGTGATAGAAGGAATTGATAATAACGGTAACCTGGGCAGACAAGTGTACAAGTATAAGGTTGAATAGCAAGTAGTGGATAATCAGTTACAATATTCACCCTTCACCACTAACTATTCACCATCCTATTTTGCCAGGTAGAATTTTTCCCAGAAATCAATTGATTTTGATAATTCGCTATGGTCAGCAGATTGTCCAGCTCCGTGCTGTCCGCCACCATGTCCACCGCCTCGGCCACCACGACCTCCTCCGCCACCACCACCACCACCTCTGCCGCCACGGCTGGATGGTTGTTGTTCTTCGCCCTCTTTATTTTGACTTGGCTTTGTTATCCCGTTTATTTTGAGGTTAAATGCCCACTCATTTTTGGTCATACCTTCAGCATGGAAAAACTTTAAAGGGATGGCTGCCTCATAAACCAAATTGCCATCCTTATCATAGTCTATTGCAATCTTAAATCCGTAGGTATTTGATGTGGTAATTATATCATCTTCAATATCTTTAAAACCAGCAACTCTAATCTCCCTTAATTTAGTAAGCCGGGCCCTCACCAATTCATCCCGGTCACCCTGCACATCGCCGCTATCTTTCCTGTCAGCGCCTAGTACAGGTATACCACTTTTGTCGCCAACCGGGTAGGTTAGCGAAAAGCTTTCCTTTTTCTTTCCATGTGTATCAATGCTTAGTGTTAACCCGGCGTTTAGTACTTGTATCTGTTCAACGCGATCATTTATGCGGACAGCCAGGTATAAGTTATCCTTGTCATTTGCCAGGGAGTAATGGATCTGTTTATCCTGGTTAAAATAACGCAAACTGTCTCCCCAGTCTTGCAGATCGCCATCTATTGTAATATTGGCGGGTGGTGGCAGCATTATATTTTGTGCTGATTTAGTTTGGGCATGACATAAGGTTGCAGCACTTAATTGCACAATGCAAACGCAAAACAGGCAGGGGAAACGGGTTTTCATAAATTTACTTGTGATATTGTTGATTTGTAAACACCAATTTACCTTGTTTATTGTTGATTTTAGGTAATTTTGTCATTACATATGCCAACAGAAGTACAGGAAGAAAATCTTACCCTCGATGAGTTATTGGTGAGTCTTAAGGAAATGCGCCGCCTTGTTTTATGGAATGACGATTTTAATACTTTCGATCATGTGATCCATTGCATGATGAAATACCTTGACTATTCGGAGCCTCAAGCCGAAAAGATAGCCTTTAAGGTACACAACGAAGGTAAATGCGCAGTGCTTGAAGGTTCATTTACTGAAATGGAAGTATACCGCAAAATTTTACAGCAAGAGGGCCTAACCGTTACTGTTGAGTAATACATATCTAAAATTGGCATCTGCACGCTATAGCTAATCTGAATTTTTAATCATCGTATTAGTAATATTTAAACCGGTAGTGTTTAATCGTTAGGTTAAGTTTTCGTTAAGCATGTTAAAAAAATGTTTGGCTTTGTTGCTTGTTTAAGGTCGAAAAAAGGCCCAATGTTAACTAATAAAAATCATTAAGTTAAGGAACCTGTAAAAGGTCAAAATTCAGATTTTATACAGAATTGAAGAGGTTTCTTTGCGCAAAATAGCGTGTTAATGAAACAGATTTCTACCTTTTTAATTTCCTTTTTCTTTCTTTCTTCCCTTCCGATATTCTTTAAAAGACTATTAATTGTTGTAATAATTATTTGTTTCGGCGCAATTGCGCACGCACAAACAATCAAAGGCAATGTTACTGACGCAAAAAGCGGAGAGACGCTGATAGGCGCTACCGTACACATAGAAAAAGACAATTTTAATCAAAATACTACTGTTAAGCTTGATGGCGCTTATCTATTTAAAAATTTACCGGCGGGAACCTATAAACTGCAGGTGAAATTTATCGGGTATAAAACTACTGAAGAGTACACTATAGAAGTAAAACAGGATAAGGCAGCTGTTTTAAATATTGCCATGGTTGATAATTCTACCTCGCTTAATGAAGTAACTATTTCCGAACACGCCAGCAGAGAGAGTGACAGATCGGCAAGGAATATTGAAAAGAATGCAAATACTACCCTGAACGCAGTTTCGGCGCAATCAATTGCTATCTCGCCGGATGTATTGATATCAAATGTTTTGAGCAGGGTATCGGGCATATCTGTCGACAGAAGTAGTACCGGTGATGCGCAGCATGTAATTATCCGCGGGATGGATAAACAGTATAATACTACGCTGGTAAATGGAATTAAAATCCCCAGCCCTGATAATAAAAACAGGTTTATCCCATTAGATATTTTCCCTGCAGGGTTGGTCGACAGGATAGATGTTATTAAAACCCTTACACCTGATATGGAAGCCGATGCGTCGGGCGGGGTGGTTAACCTGGTGATGAAAACGGCTCCTGATAGATTGCGTATAGATGGTGAAGTAGGAACGGGGTATAACCAACTATTTTTTGATCGGCCTTTCGCCAGTTTTGATCGTAGTGCCGTTAACAGCAAAGCCCCAGGCGAAATAAATCCGGGTGGCATAGCAACCCCCAATGATTTTCCTTATCAAAACCTTATTACCAAATTGGCAAACCCTGCTCCGAACATTAACGCCAGCTTAACCATAGGTAACCGTTATTTAAATCATAAATTGGGTATACTTTTCTCAGGTAGTTACCAAAATTTATATCAAGGCGATAATAGCTTCAGTGTATTACAAACGAATACGGTGGGCCCACCCGTAGGCAATAGTCAGCAAAACCAGGAAACCGCTTTTCAAAGCGCTTATAATCGCCAGTATTCAACTCAACTTCAACGTTTAGGTACTATTGCATCCATCGATTATAAATTTGACGGGAATAATACCATTAACTTATTTGCCACTTACCTGCAATTAAACCAGTACAGGGTACGTCAAACAGAGCAGGATACCTATGGCGGTTATACCTACCAGGGCTATCGTGGTACATTTTCTGTTGATAATTTAACAGAAACCAGGTCTGATCTTCAAAATATCTATAATATAACACTGAGTGGAAAACATAAAATAAGTAGCCCGTTTTCATTGGACTGGACTGTTGCCAGTTCACAGGCCACCCATAAATTACCTGACGATGCAGAGTTTGACACGCAATATGGTACAAGTCCAACATCAACAACAAGCGCTGCTACCGGTAACCCAAATGAACCCAACGTTTCAGTTGCCCAGGGCGTAACTAACAGTCCTGCATTGGTTCAAAATGAGTCCAGAGTGTGGATGCATAATACGGATAAGGACATTTCAGCTTATTTAAACCTGCATTACAAGGCGAAAATATTTGGCCGTGATGCTATATTTTCTGCCGGTGGGATGTTTAGACATAAAACACGCGATAATTTTGTAGATAAGTACAGTTTACCTAATACGATAATTAACGGTGTTCCTGAAACCTATACTACAATCCCTAACGCAAAATTCTTGTTTACCGGTGCCGATACTGTAAATGCAAAGGGCTCTTCAGCTACCGATGCCGGAGTTTACACTTTTACTGAAAATGTGCAGGGTGGCTACGCTATGGTAAAATATGATATCAGTGATCGTTTGAATGTAATAGCTGGAATAAGGGGTGAGCATACTTACCAATATTATATCTCTCAGCTGCCGGTAACTTTTCCAGGTAAAACAGCAACTATAACATACAACGATTATCTGCCAAGCGTTAATATTAAATATGCGCTTACTGACGATCAGGCATTAAGAGCATCTTATTATGTTTCTATTCTTCGCCCGGCATTTGCCGATCTTATTCCCGCCGCTGACCAAACAGTTGATGAAAACTATCAGCATATAGGTAGCCCCTATTTACAACATACGGTTATTAATAACTATGATTTAAGATACGAGTTTTTCCCTGGTGTATTTGACGAGTTTATGTTAGGTGGGTTTTATAAGCAGCTTACAAATCCTATCGAAACCGAACTTCTGCAATCTACAGGTGGGGCAAGCTTATATCTTACACCTAATAACTTTGGTAATGCCCAAAATTACGGTGCCGAGCTGGAGGCTATGAAATTCTTCGGTAATATTGGTGTGTCAGTAAATTATACTTATACCGATTCTAAAATTACTACACTGAAAAGTATTGTTCTTGATGGCCAAATTACACATATAAACCAAACAAGGCCATTGCAAGGTCAGGCGGCTAACATAGGTAATGCATCCTTACTGTACAAAGATCAAAAATTTGGTTTAGATGCTCAATTATCATTATCGTATATCGGCGAGAGAATACAGGCGGTATCGAACTATTACGGACTTGACACCTGGGAAAGGCCTTCTACCTATCTGGATTTTTCGGCTCAGAAGAAGATCGGCCATCACTTCATTATTTATGTTAAGGCTAATAATCTTTTGAATACCCCATATGAATTAGTCATTAAACAAAATAATACTTATAACTATTCCGGCATAGCAAAATATCCGAACCAGGAGAGTGCTAACTATACCACTGTGCAACACGACCTGTTTTATTCACACTACAATTTAGGGGTCAAGTATAATTTTTAAACAAGCAAAAACAATTAATAAAATTCAATTAATCATTCATCATTTTATGAAAAAGTTACAAATCATTACTTTAGGGATATCGCTTTTAGCGCTTGCTGCATGCAGTAAGAAAGGTGATAAAGCAGTTGTATCGGTGCCATTGTTACAGGTGGGTAAGCCAATCAGCAATTCGGGAACACTGCCAGGTGGTACTTATAAAGGTACTATGCTGGCCGGCCAAACTTATACTGTAGGCGGTGATATTACCATTAATGCAGGCGACACACTTTTAATACAAAAAGGTGTTACCATAAAAATGACCAAGGGTGCTAATTTTATTGTAAACGGCGATCTGATCAGTTTGGGTACAAAAGACGCTCCGGTAACCATAACCGATCCGCGCAGAACTAAAACCACAGGTATATCCACAGTAGGTAAAGATTCTGCTTATGTGGGCGGTTGGGGTGGTATTTATGCCAGCGGTACCAGCAAATTAGTAGTAATAAAATGGACCCATCTTGATTTTGGCGGCGCAGCGTTAAAGACTCTTCCTTTCCCTAATGCAAACTCATTGAAAGTGGATGCCCAGTATATTTTATATTTCATGAATCCAACAGGCGTTTTTATAATGGAAGATTCATGGATATATGGCTCACCTGATGACGCAACACGTTTTTATGGCGGGACTTATAACATCATGAGAAATACGATGGAAAAATGCGGCAGCAATGGTGGCGACGGATTTAACGCTAAAGGCAGTGCTATTGGTAATATGGCTTATAACCTGGTTATTGGCGGTGCAACAAATGGTACTAAAAGCGCCAGTGATGGTACCACATTAGGCGAATGCCAGTTTACCATGTATAATAATACTTATGTAAATGACGGTTTCAGGAACAATGGTGTTTTTGGAGCAAGAAGTGGTTCTATTGAAATAGAAAATAACTCAAGAGCATTAGTTTATAATAACTTGATTGTTGACTGTGATTTTGGCGTACGTATAGCAGGCGGCCCGGGCGGCGCAAAAGTTTACCTGGCAGATACTACTACCAACACTTCAAATATAATTGCTAAAACTGCTTATGGTTATAACTTTTATTACGCTGATAATGCTGCAATGGCGGGCCAATTTGTACCCACAAACGTAGCGCAACCAGTAGTTACGCATCCGCAGGCTACAGATATCCCAAACATGGCTGCATTTTTAGGTTCAACCTATACGTTTGGATTTGTTTATGACGGTACTTCATTGGTAGGAAAAAACAATCCAATGTTTGTAAACTATCCGCTTCCTGCTGCTAATGATTTCTGGATCACCCAGGCATCAGTTGATAGTTATAATTTTCATTTGCAAGCGGGTTCCCCTGCCGCAAGCAAAGGTACAACAACTGCCTTTACGCCTATTACCAATGGTATTCCTGTCGATCCTAACTTTGGTTCAAGCGGTATAACCGCTCCGGGAAAAGATATGGGTTGCTACCAGTTAGACGGTACCGGTAATCAGCACTAATATTATTTAAGAATATGAATTTTAGCATAACAACCATTTTTAGTAGAAACAACAAAATGTATAACACTAAAAGCGGGTTGTTATGCTTTTTAGTACTTTCTGTTTTCTCCTGCCACAAATCAGGCAATTTGGTTATACCAGTAAAAGATACTACTGTGGTTACCCCACCCAAACAAGTAGTATTTGCAACTCCTGCGTATAACCCTTCAGCACTTGATACCACAAAGTTATTTAATCCGATACCTGTTACCAATAATCTGACAAGGAAGGGCCTTCTTGAAATATCCGGCGTAGCAGCAAGCAGGATCAATCCGGGGATATTATATATTCATAACGATAGTGGCAACCCTAACCAGATTTATCTTACGGATGGGAGCGGAGCAGATAAAGGAACACTTACCTTAACGCCGGTTGGTAACCGCGACTGGGAAGATATTGCCGTAGGGCCCGGACCTATTGCTGGTAAAAGTTATATATATGTGGGCGATATCGGTGACAACGACTCCAAATACAGTTCAGTGCTTATCTATCGTTTCCCCGAGCCCGATCTTACAGGGAAAACCTTACCTGCAACATTGAATATTGATGCGCTCGATATAATAGAATTAAAATATCCTGATGGCCCCCGTAATGCTGAAACGTTGATGGTTGACCCATTAACAAGGGATATTTATATTGCCAGCAAATCAAGCAATATTTCACAGATATATGTTGCCAGGTATCCGCAGAGTACAACTTCGGCTACTGTAATGGATCCTGTGGTTAAGTTGTATTTTAATAAAGCAACGGGCGGTGATATTTCGCCTGACGGGACTGAAATCTTACTAAGAAGCAACGAACTTATCTGGTATTGGAAACTTCCGGCAGGAACCAGTATTTCAGCCGGATTATTAACACAACCACAGGTTGCGCCTTATGCTAATAATGAGCCCCAGGGTGAGGGAGTTGGTTTTGCAGCTGATGGCTCAGGATATTACACTGATACTGAAATCAAGGGTTATCCGGGTAAGTTAGCGACCATCTCTTTTTATAAAAGAAAATGATTCTTACTAAAGTTTATTTAATATGTACTATCTCGATTTTATGCGCAGAGCTGAAATATCACGGTTTATAATCAATTTCCTGATCATAGGGTTCGTGACCATTTTGTGTTCACAAAAAAGTTACGGCCAGACCGAAAAATCTTCAGTAATCAATATGGTTTTCACTTCAGATGCCCATTATGGTATCAGTCGTGCAAAGTTTAGAGGAGATACAAATGTGATCAGTCACAAAGTAAATGCTGCCATGATCAGTCAAATTAATACTATACCTAATCTTATTCTTCCGGCAGATGGTGGTATAAATTCGGGTAAAGTTGCCGGAAATGTCGACTATGTAATACAAACGGGTGATATCACCAATCGCATGGAGATCCCTATACAAAGCGCTGCCATATCATGGGGGCAGTTTGAGGCTGATTATATGCACCTGATTGATCTAAAAGGGCATAATGGCAGGCCGGCCAAATTATTACTGGTGCCAGGCAATCATGATATTTCAAATGCCATTGGATATGCAAAGCCGATGAAGCCCTTAACCGACCCCACATCAATGGTTAAGGTATACAACATGATGCTAAAACCGGCAAAACCTTTAACTAACGGGAGCTATGATTATGCAACTGATAAGATCAATTATTCTTATAATGTTAAAGGCATACACCTGATGTTTATCACTTTATGGCCTGATTCGGCTGAACGTATCTGGATGCAAAAGGATCTGGATACAGTAGCGGGAAACACCCCGGTAATTATTTTTACTCATGATCAGCCTACCTGCGAGTCAAAGCATTTCACCAATCCGGTACCGCCATATAACATGACCGCCGAAAATAAATTCGAGAACCTAACAGCGGAACACTATAAAGAGGCTACTATTGCGGCAAAAGATGATGGGGCTACTGATATAGAACAACGTGGATTTGTGAAGTTTTTAAAAGCACATCCAAATATAAAAGCCTATTTCCATGGCAACAGTAACTGGAACGAATTTTATGTTTACCGGGGGCCGGATAAAGATGTAAACCTGAACGTTTTTAGGGTTGACTCGCCAATGAAAGGGAAGTATTCTGCCAAAGAGGAGACTTTACTATCGTTTCAGCTTATTTCCCTTGATCCGGAGACGCAGACTTTAACTGTACGTGAATGCTTATGGAATACGCAGCCTTTAGATGCAACACAAAAAGTAGTTTTTGGTAAGAGCACTACGGTGTCTTTGAAAGTGAGCCGTGAGTAGGCAGTGGCGAGTGAACTAAAATTAGCTACTCACCACTCACTATTCATTATTATACCATATAATTCCATCCGTGCGGGTCAGGGGCATTACCATACCTAATACCATCAAGGGTTTTTAAAACCTTTTGAGAGAATTCACGAGTTTTTGGATCACTTAAAAAGTATTCCTCGCCATTGTAGCCTATGGACCCTACAGCTGCTATTGTAGCAGCTGTTCCGGCGCCAAAGGCATCGGTCAGTTTACCATTTTTGGCGCCTTCTAAAATTTCAGCTACCGATATACGGCGTTGTTCAACAGGGAATCCCCAGTCGCGGGCAAGTGTCATTACGGTATCGCAGGTTATCCCTTTCAGAATGGTGTTTTCACCTGTAGACGGGGTTATCAGTTTGCCATCCAATACAAACATAGCATTGGCAGCACCCATTTCCTCAACGTATTTATGTTATTTTGCATCGGTCCATATCAGCTGGTCAAAACCTTCTTCCACCGCTTTGCGGGCAGGCAGCATAGCGCCGCCATAGTTTCCGGCTGATTTGGCAAAACCCATTCCGCCTTCAGCAGCACGGGTATAATATGTTTCGATCTTAACCTTAAGCGTTTTGGAAAAATAAGGTCCTACCGGTCCGGTTAAAACAATGAATTTATAAGTTGTTGATGGCGCTACACCCAAAAATGGATCGGTAGCGAACATAAATGGTCTTATGTATAGTGAATGGTTGGCATTTGCCGGTATCCAGTCGCGGTCAATATCAACCAAAGCGGCTATGCTTTGCACAAAAATATCTTCGGGCAACTCTGGCATGCAGAGGCGTTCTCCCGATTTATTAAAACGTTGCGCATTTTTCTCAGGACGGAAAAGAGAGATCTTACCATCAGCATGCTTGTAAGCTTTCAGGCCTTCAAAAAAAGCTTGTCCGTAATGCAGGGCAGAAATTGCAGGACTCATTGCAATTTCTCCGTAAGGGACTATTTCAAAATTTTTCCATTCGCCATCGGCATAGTCGGCCACAAACATGTGGTCAGAAAATGTTTTGCCGAATGGCAGGTTACTAAAATCCGTTTCTGCTAAACGGGAATTGGTTGTTTTGGTGATCTTGATGTCCAGTGTCTCAGTCATAGCCTTGGTGTATTAAATTCGGAAAATGGCAAGTTATGAAATTTGGTTGAAAGTTTCATCGTCGATGGATCATAGTTCATTGTCTATGATAAAATAATGACAATTAGTTCAATTAATTATAGCCTTGCTTTTGGCTAAAACGACCGGGAGCTATCAATTACGACTAACTCCCCAATACATTATCAACCCAGGCCTTACCCCAATTCTCTTCCTGTTCAGCGGTCCATAGCGATGGGTAGAATATCCGTTTCTGGAAACGCGGGGGCAAATATTTTTGCCAGTTGGTGCCACCTGTCGCTTTTATTTCTTCGGGTTTGCGTTCCAGATACCGCACGGCTGATTTATAATGAGATAGCGGCCAGTTCACATTTACATTTACATCCAATCGCCGTAACTCATCTTC
>JAQBOK010000112.1 GCA_028288085.1 Mucilaginibacter sp. | reverse complement strand
TCTATCCACATTTTACGTGTCAAATTCATTGCCCGCCGCTTTAGCGCGGGGTTAAAGATTGATATGCCCTAGGCTTTAGCCTAAAAAGGGCTTGAATCATGTACCTTAGGCTAAAGCTATAAAGATTATTCCCGACCTAAAGGATTAATAGATTATTATTTCAACAAATCCGGTCTTCTCTCTTTCGTACGTTCAACCGCCTGATCAAAACGCCATTTCTCTATTTCTGGGGTATTGCCACTTAGCAGGATATCAGGCACCTTATAGCCGTTCCAATCTGCCGGGCGGGTATAAACCGGTGCATCCAACAGATCATCCTGGAAAGAATCTGATAATGCCGAAGTTTCATCGTTCAAAACACCCGGTATCAACCGCACTACCGCATCTACCAAAACCGCTGCAGGCAGCTCGCCGCCAGATAGTACATAATCGCCTATTGAAATTTCACGGGTTACAAAAATATCGCGTATCCGCTGATCTATTCCTTTATAATGCCCGCACAAAATAATGATGTTCTTTTTGATGGACAGCTGATTGGCTATTTGCTGGTTCAGCGTTTCCCCATCCGGCGACATAAAGATCACCTCGTCATAATCCCTTTCGGCTTTCAGTTTTTCAATGCATTTGGCAAAGGGATCTATCGTCATTACCATACCGCTGCCACCACCATAAGGATAATCATCCACACTTTTTTGCTTGTTGGTGGCATAATCGCGCAGGTTATGCACATGTATCTCGGCGACGCCTTTTTTTTGCGCACGCTGTAAAATAGAATGGGCAAAAGGACTCTCCAACAGTGCAGGCAAAACGGTGATGAGATCAAAACGCATGGCGCAAAGATAGGTTTCTTTGAGGTGAAAGGTAATACGATAAAGGTAAAAGCTATTTTGCTTCTCTTCTATTCCGGGTTTTGATACAATCCCAAAACATTTCCAAACGGATCACTAAACCGTGCGGTTATTTCGGGAGCATCCATGCCAATGGGTTGTACTATTTTACCACCGTTGGCAATTACCGCTTCAGTAGTAGCGGCCACACTGTCCATCATCACATAAACCAGTAGCCCAGGTTCCGGAGATGGCTTTCTGCCCAATGTCCACATACCGCTTACCACACCTACCCCATCATCAAAAGCAACGTTTTCAGTACCCTTGTCTCTAAGCGGCCAATCAAAAACTGCTTTATAAAAATTCGAGGACTTATTGATATCGCCAGCCGGGATCTCCAAATAGCATATTTTACCGTTACCGCCGCCGGGGTGCTGGTACAAACCGATCACATTGCCTGCCGGGTCTGTAAACCAGGCAATAAATTCCGTATCGCCCATGCTTATCCTGTTTACTATTCTGCTTCCATTGGCTTCCAGAGCGTTAATAGTTTCTTCAATATTGTCTACCATAATAGAGACCAGCAAACCGGGTTCTGTAGCGGCTTTCCTACCCAATACCCAGGTGCCGCTCACTTCGTTTATGCCGTCGTCAAAAGCAATGCTGCCATTGCTGCGGGTTCTGATGCTCCAGCCGAAAATCTCCCGGTAAAAAGCAGCCGATGCCTCAATGCTTATAGCCGGAATTTCGATATAACATATTTTGCCGTTGCCTAAGGTAGGGCTCTTTCTGTTTTCCATGGTTTAATGATTTGGTATTTATTGTCCTGATTTTGTCTTGCCGGTCCTGTCTTTAATCCTCGTCTTCCAGCATAAAAACAGCCTCCAGGGGCTTGCCAAACACCCTTGCAATTTTTAATGCTAAAACAGTCGAAGGCACGTAACGGTTACTCTCGATGGTATTAATGGTTTGCCGGGATACACCAACTTGTTCTGCCAGATCGGCCTGGGTTATATTTTTAATGGCGCGCTCCACACGTATGTTATTTTTCATGATAATTATTCCTCCCTGGCTGAACGGTTGAGACGAAAGATCACCCACCTGAAACGAACGATAAAAAATATAAGTGGCACCCACAAGTTTAACTCGAGCATGTGGCCAACGTCTTCTATAAATACAAGACTGGTAATCAGGATAAGGTAGTTAACATAGATAGCCCAGCGCAATGAATCCAGGCGGATATGCCATATTTGTTCGTCTTCAACTTTTTCCTTTGCAAAGGCTACCAGGAACAGACCCGCTACCATCATCAACGAGGTGCATATAAAAAACATGTGTTCGCCTGTAAACGGTCCGGTGCCTGCCGGCTGGCTATCCATTATATTGGTCATGCCATGCGCATGGCCCAGTAAACTTAGTGGCACGTGTAAAATCACAAGCCCCCAGCCGAGGTAACGGCACCAGTATGGGAATAAGAAATGAGATTTCATTGTTAATTTATTTTGAGTGAACGATTAAGTTCATATATTTTCCACCTGAAACGAATTATAAAAAATACTAATGGAGCCCAAAGGCCCAATGACATGTTATGCGCAAAATCTGGCCCATTTACAAAAACAAGACTCACTATAAAGAGAAAATAAGTAAAATAAATCGACCACTGCAATGAATCCAAGCGTAACTGAGATATTTGCTCATCCTCAATCTTTTCTTTTGAAAAGGCCATAAAAATTAACCCTGCCAATATTATTATAATTGGCATTATTTCATAAAAATGCGTCATGGTAAAAGCTCCTGAATTATCTAATATTCTGATAGGAACACCATGGTTCATATAGCCATGATAAATCAATTTCTTGAGTATCATAAAAGGTACCCATGCTAATAAACATATTAGTCCTGCAATTCGAAATTGGCGCGGAAATAAAAAACGTGCTTTCATTTTTTGTCAAGTTTGATTTACCAAATGTAAAACAAAATTGACAAATGTCAAATAAACTTGACAAAATATTTTTCAAAATAAAAAAGCAATGCCCCCGACACCCCAATGCCTCCGGTACACAAAGACTAAACCTAAAACTCTGTTGTACGTATACAGATTATAAAAAATTATAATCCTAAAATTAAAAATGTTTAAATCAGCAAAAATTCCTTTGTCCTTTTTGGTAATTGGTATTTGCTGGGCGCTGTTTAGCAATCCAATTATTACCATATTTTACAGGCACCTTGCACCCCACGAACAGGATTCGTTCAGGAGTTTAAATGATTTAATTTTTGTGATTATCATAAGCTATGTTTTGTATGTTAAAATTAAAAAGCAGCAACATAAGCTTACTAAATCAGAAGAAGAATACCGGCAACTATTTGAATCCAATCCTAATCCCCTTTGGATATATAATGAAGAATTACGGTTTGTTAAGGTAAATAACGCAGCCGTTGAAAAATATGGGTATACCAGGAAAAAGTTTTTAAAAATGACTATTGGCGATGTCAACTCGGCAGCCAATAATGAAATACCCTATGATCAGCTAACCGAATTCCAGGGAGAATTTCGGCTGGCAGGTATCAGGGAACACGTAAAAGCAACAGGAGGAACCTTTATGGTGTCTATTGTTTCTTATCCTGTATTATTTAATAACCAACGTTGCAACCTGGTGATGGCAACAGATATTACCGAGCTGATTGAGAAAGAAAGAAAACTGGAGGACGCCTATCAAAAAATTAAAACCTCCAATGAGGTTCTTTTGCAACTTGCCTGGTCAAATTCTCATGAACTCAGAAAACCGCTATGTTCCATTCTTGGCCTGGTGTCATTACTGAAAGAAGCAAGTGAACAGGAAAGAGGCGAATTTCTTCGTCTTTTGGAAATATCCTCAACCGAACTGGATCAGGTTTTAAGGCAGAACAACGAAAAAGTAGATGAAATAGGAGTGCTGGGAGAATCCACTTGATAGCAAATCACCTTTTCGGATTATACTTTTCTTTATGATTAAAATCAAATGTTCTCGAAATAGTAAACCCCAAACGGTATTGCCCTCTTGAGTAGTCTGACGTGGTGTTGCTTAAATAGTTAATTTCCGAAACTGCTTTCGCATTTGTTATGTTAACGGTAAATACATGCCCCCCGGTTACCATCTGGATGCCAAGGCCAAGCGGATCACTAAATCCATTGGCGCCATTTCTAAATGATGAGAAAGGGTGTGCATAATCAACAATTATACCCATTAGCTTTGTTACTTTTAGCTGTGCAGTGGCAGATACTGAGAAAACGGCCTGCGCATTTCCGGGCACATTTGGATACGCTAAATTATCTTGTACAATTGAAGGAGCTACCTGAAAAGAGAAACTATGTGAAAACTTGCGTGCAAAAATCGCTTGTGCAAAATACGAAATACGGTTGCTAAAATCGCTAAATGAACTATATGGCCTAAGGCCTGTTTCGCCAATCATAGTAATTGCCAACGGTGAACTATCATCATTTGTCTGGTGTAGTATAGCGTATTTTAACTCCAGATCAAGCAATCCGCCTATTGTAGGGATTGTGCTTCTGCCAATATCTATATTCAGGTTATTTGTTAACCCGTATTCAAAACCGATATACACATCAGCCACATCGTCAAGACCATAAAAATATTTACCGCCCCCCAGTGAACCGGCAAGATCACCAAACCTGTGGATGACCAGAAAATTAAGGTTATTCTTCTTAACCGTTTCGGTAGATTGCGATAAGATAAGCCTCGAGGATTCAAAAACAGCAACAGGCTCCTTTTTTTTATCACTATTCATCGTATTGAATAATGAATCGGCTGCTGTGGGGGTTTTTACTGAGTCGGCCTTCTGTGCTATTAGCCCGGTACTTACCATAAGAAAAGCCAACAATATTAAATATTTATTCATACTGAAATTATTTGGATGGATTGTTTTTATAAGAGTTATAAGTAGCCGATACCTTTATTTTAATACTCTCGGCAATATGATAAAATAAAATTTGAGGTATATCTATATGATGGTCGGCGCACTTCACCATAAACTCTGATGCCATATATATAACACCATTTTTCACTGTCAGACTGCCCTGGATTGTTCTTTTTTGGGTCACTCCATGTACCGTAAGTTCGCCTCCGGCATTTACAGTATAGGTGCCATCCTTGGTAATATCAACATGTTCCTGTATTTTCCCTTTAAATATGGCCCTCGGGTACTTATCGCTCTCCATATAGTCTGAATTAAAATGCTGTTGCATAAATGCCTTTTCAAACTGAAATGTACTTATCCCTACACTAAAGTCTAATTCACCAGTCAGGGCATTATAAACGGATATTCCTGCCGATGTTTCGGCTTTGATATCCTCTATTAGCGCACCGGAAAAAAGAGTTACTTTGACATTTTTGCAGGTATAGAGATCCTGTCCTGCTTGATTTATAGTTAATACGACAAATAAAATAATACTTATATATTTCATTTTTCTACAAGGGGCCTAAAAAAAATGCATGAAAAAAATTCATCGTACGTAAAAGTGAGCAAAAAGCAATCGCTCGAAGACTAAACAATTACTAATTGTAAATTACTAAAAATCTAATTAGTATGATAAACTTCATAATAAAGCAAGAGATGGTCAGTGACAAGTTATATCAAAATATGTGGATATGCAAGGCGCCGGGAAAATGAATTCAGAGAAATGGTATATGCACTTTATACCCGGCAAAAAAATTTTAGGTAATCTTTATTGCAATAGGTCACTTTCTAACCTGACCGGTATCATATTTCTATCCAAAAAAATAATCGACTTTTGAATACGCAAGCAACAAGTCTGTTGCTATTTTGACAAAGTTTAGGTATAACCCCCGACGTGCGAGACAAAGGGGGTTTATTTTTTTAATACCCTACTTTAACACACATATGGCTACCGTAATATCAATAAGAAAACTAATCCAGATAAATATCCAGCAAGCCTTCGGGCAAATCAATCAGCACAATTCCCTTTACCACGTCAATGCTCTTAATAATTTCTTCATTAAGCGGGAAAAGCACTTCACAGTTTTTATAGGTAACTGTGGCTATAAATTGCTGGGGCAATTCCTGTATTTCGGTTATCTCACCCAGTTCACCCTCGTCTTCATCAATGGCGGTAAAGCCTTTCAGGTCCATTAGGGTAAAATCGCCTTTCTTCTTTTTAGGCTTGAGCTTATTGGGAAGGTAAATATCCTTTTTCACTAGTCTCGATGCTTTCTCAATCGTATCCACATCCTCTAAAAACAGATAAGCAGTACTATTCTGATGGTATTTGATGGATTCTACAAAATAGGGAACCAGCTTGCCAGCCATATCGATAAACAATATCTCGATTGTTATATCACCCAGATTTTCAAAGTCAACATACATTTGCACTTCACCCTTTAAACCCTTGGTTTTGATGATGCTCCCTATCCTGAAACTGTCTTCTATCTTCATGTCCTGGTTTTAGTCACCTGTTTCGTGTCTCTGTGAACTTGTGGGTTCTCTTCGTGTTCTTTGTGGTTTATTGATCTAACCCCATCGTGCACCAATATGTTCACGGAGAAATACAACGCTTCTAAAAAAGAATAGCGAAGAGCCCAAAGACTGCTTCGCTATTATATAAGCTCTTATTAAGATTACTCAGCGCCTTCGGCAGATGCTTCAGTTTCTGTTTCAGCAGCAGGTGCTTCAACTTCTTCTTCAACAACTTCTTCAGCCGGGGGAGTATTTTTAGCAACAATTGCTGCCGCTTTTTCGTCCTTCTTCTTAGCTTCAGCAGCCAAAGCAGCTTTACGTGCATCTTGTTTTGCAGTAGTTAAGCTGTCTTTTTTACCTGTGATTTTGCCATCTTTCTGATCAAGCCATGCCTGAAATTTCTCTACAGCTTGTTCTTCGGTTAAAGCACCTTTTTTAACTCCACCTTCTAAGTGTTTTTTGTATAAAACACCCTTGTATGATAGAATTGCACGACAAGTATCGGTAGGTTGTGCACCGTTGTTAACCCAATCAAGGGTCTTGTCAAAATTAATGTCAATTGTAGCGGGGTTAGTGTTTGGGTTGTATGAACCTAAACGCTCAATGAAGCGGCCATCTCTTGGAGCACGCGCATCTGCCACTACGATGTAGTAAAAAGGTTTTCCTTTTTTACCGTGTCTTTGCAGTCTGATTTTAGTTGCCATTTTTAATTTATTATGTATTCAACATTATCCCCGGAGTCTCCTTCTGCGGGGATGCAAAGGTAGAAAAATTTATTTTAATTTTTAAATCCTTTAAATAATTAAATTATAGGCGTATTTTAAAAATTATTGGCAATTTTTGTGCAGACAATATGACAAGTAAAATACGCATTGCTATCGATATGGATGAGGTTTTGGCCGATACCATTGATAAGTTTATAGAAGTTTACCGCCGCGATCACAAAACAGAACTCTTGCTGGAGCAAATGCAGGGTAAGGAATTTCACGAATTGCTGCCCGAAGCGTTAAACAATAGCTGGCGCGACTATATCAATAAAAAGGGCTTTTTCAGAGACCTTAAGGTGATGCCCGGCGCCATAGATGTGGTTAAAGCCCTGTGCGAGCAATATGATGTTTACGTTGTATCGGCCGCTATGGAATTCCCAAATTCACTTTTAGATAAGCACGAGTGGCTTGCAGAACACTTCCCCTTTATCCATTGGAAGAAAATCATATTTTGCGGTGATAAGATAGTTGATGTTCAAATTATGATCGATGACAGGATAAGAAACTTTGCAGGTTTTAAAGGCCGTTCAATATTATTCTCATCGCCCCATAATTTCGATATTACCGAATACGAAAGGGTAAATAACTGGGCCCAGGTAGCAGATAAATTATTATAATTAGTGTTATCAAAATAAAAAACATTTAACTTTATAGGGCTGCCTTAATTTGTAACATACTATATGCTTAACAATCTTCTTACGGCATTAAACGATTGTGTTTGGGCCTTTGATGTAAATACACAAAAATACCTCTTTATCAGCCCAAGTATATATCGCATTACAGACTATACCGTTAAGGATTTTCAGCAAAATAAAGACCTTTGGAATGAGATCATTGACCAGCGAGACCACGATGAAATTTTATTAGCAGATCAGAAACCAGGCACAGAAGAGTGGATTGAACAAACGTATCGCATAACAGCCAAATCGGGTAAAATAAAGTGGATGCACCAAAAAAAGCGTCACCTTATTGATGAGCATACGGGGCACCAGGTAATTTTGAGCGTTATTGATGATGTTTCCGATCAAAGGCAGATCAACTTCAACATGAAGGAGTCTTTGGGTGATTTCAGCATCCTGTTCAACAATAATCCCACTCCCATGTGGATATATGAATTGCCTACCCTGCGGATATTAAAGGTAAATGACGCGGCCATCAAACACTATGGGTATACCGAAAACGAGTTTTTGACCATGACCGTCCGTGATATAAGGCCGCGGTTCGATCTGGCAAAATTTAACGATTACCTGTACCATAAGGGTATTCCCGAAAGCAGTTTGCACGGCTTTAATACTGCCGGGATATGGAAACATCAAAACAAAAAAGGCGAAATTATTTATGCTGAAATAACCGGCCACGAAATAAAATATGGCAACCATAGCTGCAGGATCATTATTGCTGCTGATGTAACTGATAAAGTGTTACAGCAGGAAGAGATGAAACGTCAAGAGCAATTCCTCACTTCGCTGATAGATTCTCAAACCGATTTCCTGGTAAGGGTAGATGCCAATGGTCTTTTTACATTTGCCAATAACTGGTTTTATAAAATATTCGGCTACAAAAAATCAGATATTACAGGCAAGCATTTTTCTCTTACTGCAATTCCCGAAGAAAAGGAAGCATGCGGGCAAGTGTTCAAGAGCTGCATTGAAAATCCCGGGAGAGTAATTAACCTGCGGCAAAGCAAACTGGATAAGGATGGAAATATCCATTGGACACAATGGGAGTTTATTACTGTAGCCAGCGAAAGCGGTGAGACTACCGGGATACAGGGCATTGGCCATAATGTGACCCTGAACGTTGAAATTGAGAAGGAAATTGAAAAGGCTGCCGACAGGCTTAACAACTTTATTGAAAGTATAACGGATTACTGCTTTGTAACCGATAACGATTGGAAATTAGTTAAAGTAAACGCGGCTTTTGAAAAACTATGCGGGTTGCCCCGTGAAAAAATTCTCGGCAGGGTTATATGGGACCGTTTTCCAAATATTCTGACTACAGGGTTTGAACCTGCGTATCGCAAAGCATTGCAAGAACAAACAAGCATACAGTTTGTGGAGTATTACCAACCATTAAATAAATGGTTTAATGCCACCATTTACCCTTCTACTGAAGGCTTAACGGTATTTATAAGAGATATTACCGACGAAAAGCATGCCCAGGAAGAAATTGTATGGACAAAAAATAACCTGGAAGCCTTAATTAATAATACAGAAGACCTTACCTGGTCTATTGATAAAGATGGCAGGTATGTTTATATGAATACCGCCTACCGTAATAGAATAACCTATACCGTTGGCACACCACCTAAAGAGGGGGATGATGCCTACATACACTCCGGGCATACCGAAAAGATAAATGAGGAATGGCGATCCTATTATCAAAGGGCCTTTTTAGGCGAACGCTATGTTACCAGGCACGAAAGCCCCGACCCAAATACTAAAGAGCTTTCCTACTTCGAAGTTAGTTTTAATCCTATTTACAAAGCTACCAAGAGTGAGATAATAGGCGTAGGCTGCTTTGCCCGGGATATAACCGAAAGGCTTAAAACCGAAAAAGCAATGATAGAACAAAATGAACGTTTAAAAAATATCGCCTCATTAAGCTCACATGAATTGCGCAGGCCGGTGGCAAGCATGATGGGGCTTCTTAACATTCTCGACAGGAAAAATTTCAGTAACCCCGAGAACGAGCAGATAATGGACCACCTGTTTACCGTGACTAATGAGATTGACGAGGTGATACGTCTTATTGTAAATAAGACCTTTATTGATACCCGTTATCCCCTATAAAAAAAAATCTAAAGTGAAAGCATTTCAACGATCTTCAAGAAGTTTGGATCGATGTCTGTATTATGCTTAATGGCGTGTTCAAATGGCGTAAAGGATATTTCATTATGTATTACCCCTACCATTTCATTACGATAACCAGCCATTAATGCTTCAACAGCGGCAACGCCTACACGGCTTGCCAGTACCCTATCCATACAAGTTGGCTTTCCACCACGCTGGATATGTCCTAATATGGAAACCCGGGTATCGTAATTAGGAAATTTTTCTTTTACCAAGCGCCCTATTTCAAAAGCACCGCCTTCTTCACCTTCACCTTCAGCTACGATCACAATCCTGGAGGTTTTATCTTTGCGGCCATTCTCAAGCCTGTCAAACAGGTTGGTTAAGCCCGTTTTGCTTTCAGGTATAAGTATAGCTTCAGCGCCTGATGCAATACCGGTACGCAAAGCGATCATGCCCGAGTCGCGGCCCATTACCTCAACAATAAATAAGCGGTCATGTGATTCGGCCGTGTCGCGTATCTTATCCACCGCGTTCATTACAGTATTTATTGCAGTATCATACCCTATAGTGAAATCGGTACCCATCAGGTCATTATCTATGGTACCGGGGAGGCCAAGTATGGGCATGTCAAATTCGTCGCCAAAAGCCTTGGCCCCTCTAAAGGTGCCATCACCGCCAATAGCAATTAAAGCATCAACATTAAACTCTTTTAGCTGACTGTAAGCAAGTTTACGCCCCTCTACTGTTTTGAATTGTTCGCTGCGGGCTGTTTTTAAAATCGTTCCGCCGCGCTGAATGATATTTGAAACCGATTTGCGGTCCATCGGGAAAAGATCGCCATGGATCATTCCTTCATAGCCTCTTCGGATGCCAGTAACTTTGATATCGTGAAATAAAGCTGCACGCACTACTGCCCGTATGGCAGAATTCATACCGGGCGCATCGCCGCCGGATGTAAAAAGTCCAATATTCTTGATCTGGGCCATTTTTGTATTCGGGCAGGTTTGGCCTGCTTTGAAAATAAGTAAACGCTAATATTAATTCTATTCGTATTAATTGGTGTAATTGAAACACTATCAATATGCCGCGAATTTACATTAATTTTTTACTCCATGCTACTTTTTGTATGCAGCAATGCCACTCTCCAGGAATTTTGTATAACTGGCAATGTTATAATCTGCCGGGGATGGTATAATATCCTTACCATTTTGGTCCTTTAGCAAATTACCATCACTATCCAGCATAACATATAGTGGCTGAGAGTTGGAGTTAAACCTGGAAGCTTCTACGTCACTCCATTTTCCACCCAAAGTAGTGATCCTTTTTCCGCTGTACTGCGATACAAACTGTTCCTGAGTATCTAAGGATGCCTTATCATCAACCACTAACTGAAGCAATATAAAGTCATCACGCAAGTGTTTAAACACACCCGGGTCCGACCAAACATTGGTTTCCATTTTGCGGCAGTTTACACAATTAAAACCCGTAAAATCAATAATAATAGGTTTGTGCAACTCTTTTGATACTTGCAAGGCCTGGTTATAATCGTACCATGCGTCCAGTCCACGCGTTTTTATCCGCAGGTAATTATTGGCGTATTTTCTTTCTTTAATAGATGATTGCTGTAATGGCGCAGATGTCGTTCCAGATCCATCAGGTATTTTAGAAAGATCAAAATCTTGAGTGGCAGGTGGTGGCAAAAACGCGCTAATGGATTTTAGCGGCGCGCCCCATAAACCCGGTATCATATAAATAACAAAAGCAAATACAATGATGGATATAAATAATCGTGGAACAGACAAATGCTTCACATCGCTATCGTGCGAAAATTTAATCTTGCCTATTAAATATAATCCAAGCAGGAATCCTAATGCTATCCATAACGATAAAAATATCTCGCGGTCAAACCAGTTCCAATGATAGGCCAGATCTACATTTGATAGAAATTTTAAAGCAAAAGCCAACTCTAAAAAACCGAGTACTACTTTTACGCTATTGAGCCAGCCGCCAGATTTTGGCAGGCTTTTTAACATGGACGGAAATAAAGCAAATAAGGTAAATGGCAGTGCCAATGCCAGCGAGAAGCCGAACATACCCACTGCAGGCCCAAGCCGCTCGCCCTTTGAGGCCGCGTCAACCAGCAAAGTTCCGATAATAGGACCTGTGCAGGAAAAAGAAACAACCACAAGGGTTGAGGCCATAAAAAATATACCAACCATGCCGCCTCTGTCAGCATTTGCATCCAGCTTGTTGGCAAGCGAGCTCGGCAGGGTAATTTCAAACGCACCCAGAAAAGATATCCCGAAAACTACCAGCAGCAAAAAGAAAAAGATATTAAAAATACCATTTGTTGATAATGCGTTTAACGCGTCAGAGCCAAATGATATGGTAATGATTAGTCCTAATAATACATAGATCCCAATAATCGAAATACCGTAAATGCCAGACTGCAAAATAGCCTTGCTTCGCGTGCCGCCCTGTTTAGTAAAAAAGCTTACAGTTAACGGCAGCAATGGGTATATACATGGCAACAGCAAAGCTGTAAAACCACCTAATAATCCTTTAATAAAAATCTCCCAAAGTGTTTTTGGCTTTTCAGGATTGGTAACTTTTACCACGGTCACGGGCTTCGCTTTCGCAGCCTCAAGTGCAGCCTTCTTTCTGATGGCTATACTATCGGCAGCAGTAGGAATATCCGTAAACTGCACATCGTTGGTAGAAACAGAATCCCCTAATTTTTTTTGTATAGCCTTAGCCTGGTTTATGCCGGTAATTGAAAACACAATTACTGCCATAAGTGAATACAACAAGGCCTTAAGATAATTCCTTTTTTTAATTGATGTCATTTTTTAGGAGGGATTATTTACCTAAGGGAACAGTAAAGTCAATATCTTCTGGTGGCAGGCATTTTTTGTCGTTACAGGTCATGTACTCCAGTTGTCCCTTAATGGCAGTCACCTTGTCCGATTTCAATTTGATCTTTTGCTGAAAAATAACCGTTTTTTCAAAGTAGCTAACATTCATTTTAAATGCATCTTCATACCTGGTAACAGGGGTTGGCTCAGTGGTATTGCCAACTAAAGCATACTCTTTTGAGGGCGTAAATTTAAACGAGGTTTTAATAGGGCCGCCATCCTTAACATTCAGCGAATAAATATGCCAGCCGTCCTGTATTGTAGCACGTAATAATATTACGGCTTCGTTTTTATTTATTCTTTTAGCCGCGTACGACCATTTTACGGGTGCCTCTATCTGTGCGTAAGCACCGGCGCTAATCATAAACACGACCATCAAAAGCAATACTCTTTTCATTACAATAATTTATTTATTCAAAAATTCAATTTCTTTCTGATTATATTCTGAAGTCCCCGAGCCGTGGTTAACAACCAATAAGCCGGTTTCCTTAACATCTTTAATTATACCACTAAATACCTCGCCATTAGCCTTATACATTTTGTCCTCATTCAGCCAATATAGTCGTTCAAGGTAAGCTTTCCTTACAAGCTCAAACCTGCCAGCCTTAAGGTTCAGGTAAGCTGCTTCAATATTTTTACAAATCTCCGATAATAATGCCTTCAAATCATAATCTATATGTAAGATTTGCTTTAATGACACCGCGTTGGGAACTTCTAACGCAAAACTTTCCTGGTTAACATTTAAACCTATACCAATTACTGAATTTTTTATCTGGCTGCCCTGTACCATGTTTTCTATTAATATGCCGCCAAGCTTGCCATCAGCATAATAAATATCATTGGGCCACTTTATCTTTAATTTATCATCCAAAAGTGGCTCCAAAGCATTAATTATACCCAGGCTTATAGCCCTTGTCAAATCAAATTGCTGCATCACAGGCAAAAAAACAGGTCTTAATAGCAAGCTAAAGGTCAGGTTTTTCCCTGCCTCGCTATGCCACCGGTTTTGTTGCTGCCCACGGCCAGCATACTGGCTTTCTGCCATAATGACCGTTCCATCAGGTAATGGCTTGGAATTTGACAATGTATTCTTAAGGAAATTGTTGGTTGAATCAACTTGTTTAATTGTGATTAAATTTTGTCCAACAAATAATCCTGAAAATATGTTATTTTGCAAAGTAATAATTTGTAATTCAAGATCGTTCAAAACTAATTCTTTTTGATGGTAAAAAACAAGGTGTTAAATGAATCCACTTATATTTCTGAACTGGCCATATTTGGTATTCAGGAAAAAAAGGGAAATGATATTGTTAGGTTAGACCTTCGTAATATAAATAGTTCGGTGACTGATTACTTCGTGATTTGCCATGCCGACTCAACCACACAGGTAAAAGCTATCGCCAATAGCGTTGAAGAAGAAGTTTTTAAAGCAATAAAACAAGATCCCTGGCGCAAAGAAGGACTTGAATATGGCGAATGGATACTGCTGGATTATATCAATGTGGTGATACACATTTTCAGAACCGATAAACGCGAATATTATGGAGTAGAGGACTTGTGGGGTGATGCCGAAATTAAATATTACAAAAGCGCTTAACAAATCCGTCACAGAATCGTTAATACATGCGTCTTGTGCCAAGTCCCCCTAAATGTTAAAAATTAATGATTGTAAGTTTGAGCTTGTAAAGAAATGAAAGATAATAAATCAGAGAATCCAAAACCTATACGTAAAATATCTAACAAAAAGATCACGCCTAAACCCCCGCGGTTTAATATTATGTGGTTGTATGCTGTTGTTATATTAGTACTGCTTGCCGTAGGTTACCTGTCAAATGGTAACGGTTTAAAGCAGATCAGCTATCAATTTTTTGATTCCAATATCTTAAAACAACATGATGCTGAAAAGTTGGTTGCCTATAAAAACGGCGACCTGGTAGTGGTAGAGGTGTATATTAAGAAAGACAGTCTTAAAAAACCTCAATACTCAGATGTGCGCGAACAAAAGTCCATCACCGGTAATTCCACTAATGGGCCACAGTATGCTTTTACTGACGCATCTTACGAAAGTTTGAAACAAACCGTGGCAAATGCTGAAAAGGATATGCCCGATTCACAAAAAACACCGATTGAATTTACCCAGCATGAAAGTATTCTGGGAAACTGGCTGGTGCAGGGTATCATTATGGTAGTATTGTTTGCCGCTGTTTGGATATTCATTATGCGCCGCATGTCTGGCGGAAGCGGTGGCGGGCCAGGCGGACAGATATTCAACATTGGTAAATCCAAAGCTACCTTATTTGATAAAGAAGCGCAGGTATCGGTTACTTTTAATGATGTGGCCGGCCTTGAAGAAGCTAAACAGGAAGTAATGGAAATTGTGGATTTCCTTAAAAATCCTAAAAAATACACCAACCTTGGTGGTAAGATACCTAAGGGTGCCCTATTGATCGGCTCGCCGGGTACAGGTAAAACCTTATTGGCAAAAGCAGTGGCCGGCGAAGCGCAGGTGCCATTTTTCTCTCTGTCAGGGTCAGACTTTGTGGAGATGTTTGTAGGTGTGGGTGCTTCACGTGTACGTGATCTGTTCCGCCAGGCAAAGGATAAAGCACCATGTATCATTTTTATTGATGAGATAGATGCTATAGGCCGTGCCCGTGGCAAAAACAATATCGTTGGTGGTAATGATGAGCGCGAAAACACACTGAACCAATTGTTGGTTGAGATGGATGGTTTCGGTACCGATTCTGGTATTATTATACTGGCAGCTACTAATCGTCCGGATGTGCTCGACTCAGCATTATTGCGTCCGGGTCGTTTCGACAGGCAGGTATCTATAGATAAACCCGATCTGATTGGCCGCGAGCAAATATTTAAAGTGCATTTAAAACCGGTTAAACTGGCAGAAGGTGTTGATGCTAAAAAATTATCGGCACAAACCCCGGGTTTTGCAGGTGCTGAGATTGCCAATGTTTGTAACGAAGCTGCTTTAATAGCCGCCCGTAAAGACAAGGAAGCGGTTGACATGCAGGATTTTCAAGATGCTATCGACCGCGTAATTGGTGGTTTAGAGAAAAAGAACACGCT
>JAQBOK010000109.1 GCA_028288085.1 Mucilaginibacter sp. | reverse complement strand
GTGTAGAAACCGGGCAAACAGGTTACAGCGATCCGTTTATGGGCAGGGTATAGTCAACTCCTAATATCAATCAAAGCCGGCATTTTTGTCCGGCTTTTTTTATGTTGATAAATTATGTAGTCAATATAAAATCCTTAATAAAAACTTAACGTTAGCTTAATGGTTCACTAACTACATTTGATGAACATTCGCTATAGCTAATGAAAATATTATATGCCATACAGGGTACAGGCAATGGGCATTTAAGCCGATCAATGGAAATTGTTCCTTTACTTAAGCAAATGGCCGAAGTAGATGTATTGGTTAGTGGTACGCAGGGAGACCTCGAACTTCCCTTCCCGGTAAAATATAAATTCAATGGGTTTGGCTTTATATTCGGTAAATCTGGCGGTGTAGACCTTTGGAAATCCTTTTATAAATCAAGGTTTCGCAATTTCATAAAAGAGATCAATAAGGTTCCTGTTGAAGAGTATGACCTGGTGATCAATGATTTTGAGCCAGTATCTGCATGGGCATGTTATTTAAAAAACAAACCTTGCATCGGGTTAAGCCACCAGGCAGCCGTGCTGTCTGAACACTCGCCCAAAGCCGAAGATTCTGATATGATAGGCAAACTAATCCTTAAAAATTATGCTCCTGTAACGGTACAATACGGTTTTCATTTTGCCAGTTTTGACGAAAATGTATTTACCCCGGTGATCCGTAAACAGGTAAGAGATCAAAAGATCACCTTTAAAGGCCACTATACTGTTTATCTGCCTGCTTATGATGATAAACGGCTCATTAAAAGGCTATCGGATTTTAAAGATGTAGAATGGGATGTTTTTTCGAAGCACAACAAAAAAGTGTTGAAATACAAAAACGTATCGATCCAGCCTATAGATAATGAGAAGTTTATAAAGAGTATGGCTCAATCGGCAGGGGTATTTTGCGGAGCCGGGTTCGAAACACCTGCAGAGGCCTTATTCCTGAAGAAAAAATTGCTGGTTATACCTATGAAAAGCCAGTATGAGCAACACCTGAATGCTGCTGCTTTAAAATCGATGGGCATTCCGGTGATCAAAAGCCTCAAGCCCAAGCATGATGAAGTTATACTAAACTGGATAGAGAACGGAAAAGTGATCGATATTAATTATCCGGACAATACAAGGGAAATTTTAGATCTGATCCTGAAACAACATTCTCATACATCGCTTTCCATGGCCTGAAGTGGAGAAGATTAAATTTGCTTACATTTGATTTTATAATCTCAAAACCAACATGGCTCAAAAAGTAATAACAGTAAACATTAATGTTTACGAGCAGACCGTAACCAATCGCCATTCAGCGTATGAAATAAAGGATGTAAATAAATATCTTGACGAAGGATGGGTGATCAAACAGGCTATTCACAACCAAACATCTGCCCCAAACTGGACAAATATCACTTTCATCCTGGAAAAGTTATAATACTTTCCCCTTCTTACGGCAAAAAATACAGAAGTAATTAATATTTAAAAGGAAACTTTTGATTGCAAACCGGAACCCTCTCATAAATAAAATGAGGGGATTTTTTATTTTCCATTCCAAACACACCAAAAAACTTTACAATTAATTCAAAAAACTTATGTGAATTCGATAATTTATTCATGATTTAATGGATTTTATTATAAACCTAAACAAAATTTTGATATATCAATGCATTATTTCATTTAATAAATAATAAAATTGCAAATTTTACACTTTTATGTTGAAAGAATAATAATTAATCAGCTTATATTAATAATTATTATTAATAATATAACTTTTTATTGTTTTTATAAAAATACGGACTTTGTTGTTGGATAAGCATGTCGGGATGCTTGATACAAAAGAGATTATCTGTACTTCTCCTGGTAATATTCAAAGGCAAGAATAACTGAATATAAATAAGAGGCCACCCCTCGGGCGGCCTCTTATTTTATTGTGATGGTAATAATTATGCGTCCTGGATAGAATCATTTAAATCATTTGCCCCGCTCTTTCCTTTTGACTTTGCATTTTCAATAACCTCCTTACCGGCGTCAGTTACATGATTTGCTTTTGCCTTTACTGTATCTACAACGCCATCCTTATAATCAGACAGATCATCTACTGCGCTCCTGAATTTTGATTTTGAACGTGTAATAGCATTACTACCATATTCGCGCAGGCTATTAGCGGTTGATTCTGCCTTATCTTTAGCAGAACCTATAACGTCGTCAACATAGTCTGCAATATCTCCTCTTAAGTCAGAACCACTGCTTGGCGCCAGTAGTAAGGCTACCGCAGCGCCTACTGCGGCCCCGGCTAAAAGTGCTACTATAATTTTTCCTTGATCTTTCATATTCTTCAATTTGGGGATTAGTAATATAAACTTAACAAATTTCAGATGCTTGTGTTTAATTTATTTAAACAAAAAAGTCCCGGCTTATGGCCGGGACTAATACGATTGGTGATTTATTATTTATAATTAAATAACCTTTACATTTACCGCATTTAAGCCTTTACGTCCGTTTTCTACTTCGAACTCAACTTTATCGTTTTCACGAATTTCGTCGATCAGGCCTGATGAATGAACAAATACGTCTTGGCCACCAGCACTTGGTGTAATGAATCCAAAACCTTTTGTTTCATTGAAAAATTTTACTGTTCCTTCTTTTTGCATTATTTTATTTATTAAAGTGCGCAAGTTAGGCATAATATTTCGAAATAATAAAAATTTATTATTCCATTTTAGATATTGCGTTCATAAATTAATAAATAACTAAATTCGTTTTACTAATAATCATTAGACCTATTTATATATATGCCACACATTAATTTACCAAAGGAATTCCCCGGTATCCGCAGCTTATTTATGTTTAGGCCCGAAACTGCCGCGCCATTAAATCACCTGGTTCAAACCCTTTTACACGACCCCCACCCTACCTTAAGCGCTGGCGAGCGTGAACTAATAGCTTCCTATGTTTCGAGCTTAAATGAATGCAAATATTGTGCAACAATACATGGCGCTATAGCTAAACACCAATTAGGTAATAATGTGGATATTGTGGCTCAGGTGATCAATGACCCTTGTACTGCGTCAATCAGTAATAAATTAAAGGCCCTGCTAAAAATTGCAGCTAAAGTACAAGCCGGTGGTAAACAGGTTGGCGAAGAAGACATAACTAACGCCCGGGAAGAGGGCGCAACCGATATTGAAATTCACGATACAGTTTTGATAGCCGCAGCTTTTTGTATGTATAACCGCTATGTGGATGGCCTTGCCACGTGGCAGCCAGATGATGACGAACTATACGATAAAATGGGCGAACAACGCGCCCGGGAAGGCTATTTAACTCCGCCGTTTAAGATTGTATAAATCGTCATTGCAAGATTCAGAAAATTCAGGTAGTAACCAATTTTTGAAAAAAATCCCCATTAAAATCATTTGCAAAATGTAATACATTTTGCAAATCCTTAAATTCATCAACCCGATGGGTGGTTGTTAACACAATGGCATCCATACCCGCATTTAGAGCTGCTTCAACTCCTTTCGGCACATCTTCAAATACCAGGCAATCGGTTGGCTCGGCATTTAGCAAAGCCGCAGCCTTTAAAAAAGTTTCGGGATGCGGCTTGCTGAAAACCACATCATCAGCACTAACAATTGCCTTAAAATAATGCCGGATGCGCAAATTATCGAGCACAAAATCAATATTGAAAGGTATAGCCGCCGAAGCAATTGCCATTGGAATGCCTTGCTGATACGCTTTTTCTAAAAAATCAGCTAAGCCTGGTAATAATTCCAGTTTTGGCAAAAATTCCTCCTGGTAGCGTTTTTCTTTTTCTAAAGATAAGCGGGCCATTTCCTCATCGGTAAATTTCCCTGCACCAAACATCCTCACTAATACTTCCTGATTTTTGCCGTACATCTGTGGCTTTACCTCTTCCCAGGTAAAATTACCACCCAAAACATTATTCAGCAGATATAGCCAGCCACGGGTATGGTAATCCATGTCATTGATCATGGTGCCATTCAGATCGAAAATAAAAGCGCGCATTAGTATTTAAGACTATACAATAAACAATTTATCGATAATAAACCTCGTTCCATTTAAGTTCATTTTTTAACTGCCGTAAGTTGGTTTCCTTTCCAATAAGAACATACTCCACTCCTGCTATATCGGCAAAGTCTTCAAGATGCTGACTTGTCAAATTCTGGCTGTAACACGTATGGTGAGCGCCTCCGGATAGTATCCATGCAGCACACCCGGTTTTTATATCCGGGTAGGGCTTCCATAATACTCTTGCCACCGGCAGTTTCGGCAAATCATGCTCTGGTGCAACGGCTTCTACCTCGTTCACCAATAAGCGGAATCGGTTACCCATATCGACTACAGAGGCATTAAGCGCAGGGCCGCCAGCCACATTAAACACCAGGCGAACAGGGTCAGCTTTGCCACCTATGCCCAATGGATGTATTTCACATTTGGGTTTTCCAACCGCTATTGATTCACATATTTCCAGCATATGTGATCCCAGCACCAGGGGATTTGCAGGATCAAAGTGATAAGTATAATCCTCCATAAAGGCATTGCCGCCCTTCAATCCACTACCCATCACCTTCATAGCTCGTACCAGTGCCGCCGTTTTCCAGTCGCCCTCGGCACCAAAACCATAGCCCTGTGCCATTAAGCGTTGCGCGGCTATACCGGGCAGTTGCACCAGTCCATGCAAATCTTCGAAGGTATCTGTAAATCCTTTAAAATTGCCATTCTTTAGGAAAGCGCTTAAGCCCAATTCAATTTTTGCCGCTTCCCGCAGTGAACTATATTGATCTCCCCCTTTACGTAAGGAAGGCACAACTGCATATTGTTCTTCATATTCGGCAGCAAGGTTATCAATCTCCTTGTCACTTATCTCATTAATCACTTTAACAAGGTCGCCTACCCCATACGTGTTTACCGAATAACCGAATTTCAGCTCTGCTTCCACCTTATCCCCTTCAGTAACGGCTACATAGCGCATATTATCGCCAAAGCGTACAAAACGTGCACCCTGCCAATCGTGCCACCCTGCTGCTGCCCGGCTCCATGTATTTATCTGTTCTAAAACCTCGGCGTCCTGCCAATGCCCAACCACTACTTTTCTATTTAAGCGCATACGGGTCATAATAAAACCAAACTCGCGGTCGCCGTGGGCGCTTTGGTTCAGGTTCATAAAATCCATGTCTATACTATCCCATGGAATATCACGGTTAAACTGGGTATGCAGGTGCAAAATGGGCTTTTGTAATATTTTTAACCCTCCTATCCACATCTTAGCCGGAGAAAAAGTATGCATCCAGGCGATCAAACCAATGCAGTTTTTTGCGGTATTTGCCTCCTGGCATATACTATATATCTCTTCCGGCGATTTTACAGTCGGCTTAAAAACCACTTTTACCGGTATTTGCTTTGCTGAATCCAAACCCCTGGCAATCTGCTGCGAATGTTCTGCAACCTGCTTTAATGTTTCTTCGCCATATAAGTGCTGACTTCCGGTGATGAACCAAACTTCGTATTCTTTTAGGTTGATCATTATTTTTATTATTGAATTATCTATTTACTGAATTATTGATTGTTATTGTTGAATTGATATAACTACTGACCATAGTAGGAATCTGCACCGTGCTTACGCAGATAATGCTTCCTTATCAGCGAATCTTCCAGGCGAACAGCATCAGGATTAATCTGCTCTGTAAGCAAAGCCATCTGTGCTATTGATTCTAATACAGCGCTGTTATAAACCGCTTTCTCTGCTGTGATTCCCCAGGTAAAAGGAGCATGATTACCTACCAGTATCATCTCCATGTCCCTATAACTAAGGTTCTTTTCTTTCAGGCAGTTCAATATCTGGAAACCGGTTTGAAACTCATAATTACCAGCTATCATTTCATCACTCATTGGTTGCGCGCAGGGTATATCCACCGTGTTGTGGTCAGCGTGCGTTGTACCGTAAATGGGAATATCGCGCTGAGATTGCGCCCATGCCGTAGCGTAGGTGGAATGAGTATGGCAAATACCACCCACGTTTTCGCAATGTTTATATAAAACCGCATGTGTGTTGGTATCTGAAGACGGCCGCAGTTTGCCCTCAACCACATTTCCGTCGAAATCAACAATCACCATTTTTGCCGGCGATAGATCCACATAAGGCACACCGCTCGGTTTTATGGCAAAAACCCCTGATTCATGGTCCGCCGCACTAACATTGCCAAAAGTAAAGATCACCAGGTTTAATTTGGGCAGTTCCATATTGGCCCGGTATGCTGCTTCGCGGATATGCTGATACTTACTCATCTCCTTATTTATTTTATTGTTCAATATACTTACCCAAATTGACATATTGCTGATACCGTAACTGGTATAAAGCTGCTTTTTGCTGATCTGGGAAATATTCTTTATCAAATCCGCCTCCCATTGCCGCCATCGCTTCTTCTACGTTTGGATAGATGCCAGCCGCTGTAGCAGCAAACATCGCCGCACCCAGTGCACAGGTATGCTCAAATTGATGTATACGGATAGGCATTTGCATCACATCGGCCATCATTTGCATAATGTAAGGCGATTTTTTTGCTACCCCACCAATTCCAATTAACCCTTTCACAGGCACACCCTCGCTATTAAAACGATCTACAATGCTTTTTGCTCCAAAACAAGTAGCCTCGGCCAATGCCCTGAAAACCCGTGGCGCATCGCTGCCTAAACTTAACCCGCTGATGGCGCCCTTTAACAATTGATTTGCATCTGGTGTACGGCGACCATTCAACCAGTCAATGGCCAGTTCGGCGTTCTCCTCCAAAGGCAATAAAGCAGCTTGTCTGCTTAATTCTGGTATGATTTGAGCAGCCAGTTCATCTTTTAAAGCGGCCGCAGTTTTTTCATCGATTAATGAGGATTGCAACAACAGATCATTTAATGGCCACGACAATAAATTACGGAACCATGCATAAGTATCGCCAAAGGCCGATTGCCCCGCCTCCAGGCCTATCATTCCGGGAATTATAGATCCATCTACCTGGCCGCAAATCCCTTTGATCAGCTTACCCTCCAGGTCAGCTTTAGGCACAACCAGCATATCGCAGGTTGATGTGCCCATTACTTTGCTTAAATGATATGGTTCAATCTGCCCCCCAACAGCTCCCATGTGTGCGTCAAAAGCACCTACGCCGATAATTACATTAGTTGAAAGGCCAAGTTTTTGCGCCCATTCCTCACTGAGTGTTCCCGCTGATTGATCGGATGTGTAAGTATCTTTTAAAAGGGTAGTGGTATATCCTTTTAATAAGGGATCGAGCGATGTAAAAAATTCATCAGGCGGGTATCCATCAAACGCTGCCGACCATAATGCCTTATGCCCTGCCGAACAACGCCCCCGTTTCATTTGGCTGATATGTTTTCCACCTGTTAACAGAAATGGTATCCAGTCGCAGTGTTCAACCCACGACTGACATGCTTTTTTTACATGTTTATCAGCTCTTAGTATATGCAGCAATTTAGCCCAAAACCATTCGGAAGAATAAATGCCACCTACATATTGAAGGTAATTAATATCAAATTTTTCAGCATGCGCATTGATCTCGCCTGCTTCTTTAACACTCGTATGATCTTTCCATAAAACAAACATGGCGTTTGGATTATTTTCAAAACCAGGTACCAAGGATAAAGGGACCCCAAACTCATTAACTGCAACAGGTGTTGAACCTGTCGTATCAACTGATATGGCTTTTATAGCCGATGCTATTGGCGCTCCCCCCGCCTTTTTTATACAATCTTTTATTGTTTGCTCCAGGCCTTCAACATAATCCAGCGGGTGCTGGCGGAACTGATTTTGCGCTGCATTACAATAGCTTCCCTGTTGCCAGCGGGGATAATTAAAAACTGAAGACGCTAACTCTTTTCCGTTTCGGGCATCCACAATTACCGAACGTACTGAATCGGTGCCATAATCAACACCTATAACAAAATGATCTGCTGACATTACTTTTATAACTGGTAAACCGGTAAATTAGCTGAAAATATCAGCCTGACAACCGGCAGGTAAACTTAAATAATAATTGTAATATTAACACTAATAATAATTGTATTATTAACACTAAAAATTAGTACTCAATACTTGTAGCGTTCGTTAACTTTTTCACGTAATAATGTTTTCGACCACTGCATATTCAATATTTAAGTATATGGTGAACCCAAACCGATGACAAAAAACAGACCTTATTATTTAATTATTTGTTTTTGATTATAGTTAGCTGAGTCGTAATTAATTCATCTAAATTTATGAAACTTAAACTTATTATCCTTTCGGGCTGTATGTTGTTTGTACTTAGCGCCTGCGACCATTATTTGTACACTCCGGCACTTTATCACCAGGATATTGCCTATCAACCCAAACCGGCATCATTTGACACGGCAAAAAAGGTTAGCTATATTTCTGGAGGAGTGAATTTTTATACCGACCAAATCTGGTCTGATCTGCTGGTAAGCGGACAAGTTAATTACAGCCGGGGATATGTATTCAACAATTTCAATTTGGCTTACGGTGTATTTGGAGTTGCAGGCGACTATGAGCGGGGAAGTTCAGGTTCTGCGCCTAATAACTTTTCCGATAAATTTTTCGGAGCTTTTGGCGCAAGGGCATCGGCTAATTTATTTACTTCATTTGAGCGGATGGATTTTCGTTATCTGGGTATAGAGATGGCTTATAGCCATGAATTTGGCTCTTATGCAAATTTCAGACAATACATTAATACTCAACCAGGCTATCAAGCCGATACCCGGACAGACTTGTACACAGTAGGATTAACAACCGAGATCATATTTCACAACCGAAACAATGTAAATATTGAACATGGGATACGGGGCTTTTTAGGTGGAACATTCGGACAAAATCCAGTGGGAGCTGACAACTATTTATCTTCGGATCTTACACCCAGATTTTTCCGCACTATTTTTCCAAAAGTCAGCTATTTTATCAATGTAAAAAACTTTTTTGGAGTAGCGGAATTTGGAAGCACCATATTTATAAGGGTAGGATATAAATTTTGACTCTACTCATGCATTTTGTTCAACTTTAAAAGTTCGAATAGCAAATCAACTTACTGATACCTTATTCCGAATAGACGCTTTGCACCCTATCACGCAAATTATACCCGGACGCCATCACTTCGCCATAAGCACCAGCAGTACGAATAGCGAAAAGATCACCACGGAATGACTCGGGTAGTTCCACATCTTTTTGGAAACAATCCGTGCTTTCGCATATTGGGCCAACTACATCATATTTTAATGGTGAGTGTGTAATGAGTGGCGGTTTTTCACTCCCTTCTTCTGTGTTTTGAATTTCGAATTTTGAATTTTGACTTAAATTTTCAATTTTCTGATAAGCTTGGTACAGCATCGGGCGAATAAGTTCAGTCATACCGGCATCCAGCACCAGGAAGTGCTTTTTCAGTCCATTTTTTACATATAACACCCTTGATATGAGTGCCGAACATTGGGCCACCAAAGCACGACCCAGTTCAAAATGCACTTCCTGACCGGGTTTCACATTCAAAAAATCTTTGAACACTTTAAAATAGCCCTCAAAATCAGGGATGTTATTTGTATCCGGATGATGATAATCAACCCCTAATCCTCCCCCGGTATTTAACACCTTTACCTGGAACCCGTGGTCTTCAAACCAATCCTGCATTTCGTTGATACGAATACATAAACTTCTATACACTTCCAGATCGGTTATTTGCGAACCGATGTGAAAATGGATGCCCACAAACTGGAGGCTAGGACATTTCCTTAATGTTTCGGCAACATCATTTAGTTGCCAAATATTGATACCGAATTTATTTTCTTCGAGCCCTGTAGTAATGTAGTGGTGCGTATGTGCATCTACATTGGGGTTAATGCGGATTGCTATGTTTGCCTTTTTATTTTTCGCTTTGGCAAGATCATTAATGATAATCAGTTCTTGTACCGACTCTACATTAAAACAAAAAATATCCGCATCAAGGGCCGCATTAATTTCCTTATCAGATTTACCCACCCCTGCAAACACCACTTTGCTTCTATCAAACTTATGGTTAATGGCAGCCTTTACCTCGTTACCGCTCACACAGTCGGCACCAAAACCATAGGATTGTATCGCCTCCAGTACTTTAGGATTAAAGTTGGCCTTCATAGCATAGTGTACATGAAAACCGTATTGAGCCGAAGCGCTTTGGCAAGCCTCCAATGTTTGGCGAAGCAACCCCATGTCATAATAATAAAACGGGGTTTCTAATTGCTGAAAACGATCTATGGTATTGATGTTGAACATTGTATAAATTAATGATTCGTTATTGCGGCGAAGAAGCAATAACGCTTGAATATTTTTTAAAATAACCTGTTATGCAAGCTTCTCAAAGCCTCGGTTTTATCTGCGGTTTTTATTAATAACGACAAATTATGATCGCTGCCGCCATAAGATATCATGCGTATCGGTATATGCTTTAGCGCTTCCAGTACACGTGCTGCATAACCATGTTTTTCTGCACCAAAATCGCCCACTACACAAATAATAGTTTGATTTTCGTCAATATCTACTGTTCCGAATGCAGCCAGCTCTTTCTTGATCTCATCCAGATTAGTAGTATCATCTATGGTTAGCGATACTGCCACTT
>JAQBOK010000095.1 GCA_028288085.1 Mucilaginibacter sp. | reverse complement strand
GCTATCCGCCCAGCCCCATTGGCTTTGCAGGTAACCAAATGCCCACTTCGGCGGCAGCTTGGGCCTGCCGGTAAGTTTTACATATCCCTTTGCACCATCATACATAGTTTTAGCAGGCCACAAGTATAAATTCGCCGCCTTTCCAGAAAATTTCCAGGTTAAGGCCGCTTTATCTTTGGCCCGGTCCCAGGTTGCCGGTTTATCATCATTGGCCGAAACGCCAAACGCGCTGTAACCCGCGCTATTCCAAAAATATGGAATGCCGGCAACGCCATTGCCCACAGACGAAGCGGACCGGTCTTTTTCAAGCTCTTTTGACGACATATTCCCGGAGCCATAGAGCAGGCCTTCGCCAGTATGTGTAATTTGTATTGATGTGCCAGCAGATGAAAAAGCCCCGTCGCGGATAAGTACCCGGCCCGCCGCATCGTATAAAGACCATACCCTGGTGTCAGTATTGATCATCAATTTTCCATACGATGTTTTAATCCCGTATGAAGGAGGCGCAGAAATCACCGTATATGGCGTGATAGCCTGATTGCTATCGTCAATAAAAACGCTTTTTATGGTGGCCGGCGCTATGGAATCGTTTAAGCTTAAGCAAAATGCTCCGTCGTTAGCGGCCAATAGCCCCACTTGCTGCCCTCCCGCTTTGACAAGTATTCCGTTTGGAATTTTACTTATTTGTGCATTGGCGGTAAAAATTGCAGCTGACTGCAGTACAGTGATCAGTAATAAAAATAGTTGTCCTTTTTTAATTTTCATTTTTTTGGAAAAATTAGCGTTGCAACCTGTTAGCCACAACTGCGGCACAAGGTATAAATATTTTGCTAAATCGATTTAATGATCGATAAGTTTTTTAAATAATGATTCTTAAGGTGATGCTTTAGTCTGAGTTTAATGTGCATAAGCACCATCATAAAACCGTAGTAAGCGTGTAGTGACGCGAGTTTTATCAAGAATTTAATAGGCAAACTCGCAGATGAAGACTATTTATTGAGAAATTCATTAACCAGACGCCCGCATTCTTCAGGTTTTTCCAGCCAGGGCAAATGGCTGCCGCCCTCTATCACATGAAGTTTGCAGTTGGGCATGGCGGTGGCAATGCTTTTACCGGTAGCTACAGAAGCAAAGGTATCTTTATCACCAAGCAGCAGTTGGGCAGGTTGTTTAACCTGGCTCAGTTGCTGCGCATCGATGTTTGGCGCTGCATTTTGCATCAGGCTGGTTAGGGATATAAAATAATGCGGTAGTCTTCTGAAATAATAGTAACACTCACCGATCTCTTTCGGCAGGGCATCGATTGTTTCGCGGGTACTGCCCATGGATTTGAGCATAGTTAGTTTTTTGTCGCCGTCGGCACCCATTATAAGCTTAAAAAACAGCTTATTAAATGGCCGGTGCATCATCATCCGCAATAGTAAAGGCGGCTTCCCCTTCATCACATTGCCCGGATTGCCCAATAATGTCAATGATCTTACCCGTTCCGGTTTGTCCATAGCTGTCCATAAGCTCCAGTGCGCACCCATGGAATGGGCCACAATATCAACCTTGCCGAGCCCGAAAGCATCCATCACCGCCAGCAGGGTTTGCACCGCAAACTCCCGGATATTGACTTCGGTTTGGTCCATACCTTCGCTCAAACCTCCGCCCGGCCGATTAAGGGCGATGATGCGCCGACCCTTCATTTCGGCAAGGAGTGATGCCAGCGGGAAAACATCGCCGGTATTACCCGGAACTATCAGCACCGGCTCGCCGACTCCAATTTCCGAGATCCTCATCTTCAGGTTTTGGCCGGGCACCCGGATATAATGATCTTTCGCCTGTAAGCCGTAAAATTGATAAAGCGCAATTTCAGCATCGCGCGCGGCAATCACTGCAGGATGATGAGGGTCAAGTGTTAATGTTTCATTTGTCATCAGTGAGATATTGGCCTTAAATACAGTTATACTTGAATCAAAAATATGCTTTAATGTACAGGAAATTCAATTAACAACTTCGACTAACACTTTACCTAACAATGTTTTGAGTATCCAACCGACGTAAATTGGCATTATCCGGCGCCGCCAAGTCTCGTTTCTTACCAAACTTTCATTACTCTGGGGCATGCGGCAAGCTTAGCCGGGTGGGAACTTCTGAATATTTGAGGTTTAGCACAAATCTAACTTGAGTTTTAATCGGTTCGATTCCCCTCGGGGGCTCATTTGCGGAGTTTGAATGATATCGGCAGCTTAAGCAATTGAAATTGTGCTGAATGGCAAACGATTTACCTGTACTGGGATACCATGAAGAATTGGGGTGTGAAAAACATTGCCCCAGCAGGGTTAGCCAATTGGCGAAGGGTAGCCCATTACAGGGCAAAATGAATTATAAACCATTTTCTCATTTGATTATATTTAAGTTGGGACAAAGGTAGTTTTCAATCCTGCCATGCTGTTAATATGCCGTTTTCAAAATAAAGATAGTTATTTCCATATACCTATTATTCGTGAACTCCACCTGAAAAAACAGTTCGATGTATTTGTTGAGTTAATCCTGTATCCGTATAACAAGTTGCGACTTCATGGATGAGTATTTTTCTTTTTTGAGCGTTGGCACTAGAAAATAAAACCGCCAATAATGCGATTAAGGTGCAGGTTGTTTTGTTGATCATAATAAGCTGATATACTTACAAACTAGCCCGAATGCAATCGGGCTTTTTAATTACCTAATTATAGCGTATTTTTATATATGGAAAATATCTCAAATGTTGTAATAGCTCAAAAAAGGTTAATCGAACTGAGAACAAATCATTATACTTTCTTTAAAAACTTCGAACACATAATAAGGGACAATGATGCTATACT
This sequence comes from Mucilaginibacter sp., assembly GCA_028288085.1. Classification (GTDB taxonomy): domain Bacteria; phylum Bacteroidota; class Bacteroidia; order Sphingobacteriales; family Sphingobacteriaceae; genus Mucilaginibacter. Next base: position 8,555 of record JAQBOK010000095.1, on the reverse strand, counting down.
TTATTTTGCTGATTTGACATTTAACCCCTACGCTACATTAACATTAAAAAAAGGATTGCCAATCTCTTTATTACAAGATATTATCAAAGATTTAAGAAATTATTTTGAGGTGATAGGATATTCTTTGCCTAAACCATATGTGGTTACCAATTTTTTAAATTAATGGTGATATTTCATCCCTAACTTGCACATAGTAATAAACACCGCGCTATGAATGAAAATATGATCGTAGTTAAAACCATCGAAGACCGCGAAAAGCTTTTTATCGCCTTGTATAAAGGCGTGTTCCCGGCGGTGGCCAGGCACGTGAGCAAAATGGGCGGCTCATTTGATGAGGCGAAGGATATTTTCCAGGATGCTTTGGTAGCCTGGTATGAAAAAGCCGCTTCGGATGGTTTTGTGTTGCGATCGGATGAGCAAGCCTACTTATTTGGCATAAGTAAAAATCTCTGGCTCAAAAAGCATAAACGCAATACCCAATATGTTCCGCTGGATGGTTATGATGCCGAATGTGAAGAAGAGGCAGCGTTATCCTATGGTAAAATATTAAGCTTCCTCCAAACAGCAGGCAAAAAGTGCATGGACCTTCTGCGCTCATTCTATTACGACGAATTGCCGCTAAATGATATTGCCGAAATATTTGGATTTTCCGGCGCGCGGTCCGCAACCGTTCAAAAATACAAATGCCTTGAAAAAGTAAGGGAAACCGTTGAAGAAAGATCATTGACCTATGAGGACTTCCTTGCTTGAGACCGAACAAATAGAGGCGCATTTGCTGCGGCTTTCAGAATCCGGCGATATGCTGGTTTTCGAGGCAAGGCTATTGCTCGAACCAGAATTACAGGATAAAATGATATGGCAGCAAAAGACCTATAACATCGTCCGTCAATATGGTCGTAACCAGTTGAAACAAGAGATTGAGAATGTTCATCAAAAATTATTCACTGAGGAACATCATCAAAGTTTCCGGCAAAAAATAATACGCCTGTTTTCAAAAAAGTAACCCACTAAAATCATGAATATCGATAAGAACGAGTTCCGCAAATACGCGGTAGGGCATTGCCATGTCCAAAGTTTGCATGTAGACCGATATATTTCGAAGACAGAAAGCAGCATTTACGCGATGACACCCTATATTATGGAAGAACGTGAGATGCGTATGTCGCAAATGGACGTCTTCTCGCGCCTGATGATGGACCGCATCATATTTTTAGGAGCTGCCGTTGACGATAATGTCGCCAACATTATCCAGGCGCAAATGCTTTTCCTGCAATCAGCCGATGCGAAGAAGGACATCCAGATGTATATTAATTCACCCGGCGGCTCGGTTTATGCTGGTTTTGGCATTTATGATACGATGCATTTGATCAGCCCGGATGTCGCAACCATTTGCACGGGTATGGCAGCATCCATGGCGGCAGTATTGCTATGTTCCGGTGCGGCAGGCAAACGCGCGGCCCTAAACCATTCGAGGGTAATGCTGCACCAGCCGCTTGGTGGTGTACAGGGTCCGGCATCGGATATAGAGATCACCGCAAGGGAAGTGATGAAGATCAAAAAAGAGCTTTACGAGATATTAGCCAAACACAGCGGGCAGGAATACCAGAAGATACATGATGTATCCGATCGCGATTTTTGGATGATAGCTGCCGAGGCTAAGGAGTTTGGGATCATAGATGAGGTGCTTTCTTGAGTTAATGGTCAGCAGTAAATAGTTAATTATTATTCCTAAACTATTCTTTTTAACTTGCCACAATGCACAAATAAACTAATCACATGCTCAGGAATTATTTAACAATTGCATGGCGCAACCTTATCAAGAATAAAGTATTGTCGCTTATTAATATAGGTGGTCTTGCTGTGGGTATGGCAGTGGTAATGCTAATCAGTTTTTGGATTTTGGATGAAGTATCATTTGATAAGTATCACGATAATTATCACCGTATAGCCCAGGTAATACAAAATGCTACCAATAATGGCGAAGTGAAAACCTCGTTCCATGTGCCTTACCCTTTGGCACCCGAGCTACGCAAAAGCTATGGCAGCGATTTTAAGTCTGTAGTAATGTCGACACTCCCGAGAGATTATATACTGGCTTTAAGCGATAAAAAAATAAATGAGCGAGGCTCGTTTATGGAAGCTGGCGGACCGGACCTGTTCACACTAAATATGCTCGAGGGCAGGCGTGATGCTATAAAGGACCCATCGTCTATACTAATATCCGCGTCGACAGCTAAGGCATTTTTCGGAAATAAGAACCCAATGTCTAAAGTGCTGAAGCTGAACAATCTGGATAACCTGAAAGTAGCCGGCGTTTATGCAGATCTGCCTGAAAATACCACGCTTGCCGGTATGGCTTTTATTGGTTGCTGGGACCGCTATGCGACAGATTATAGACTGAGCGGAATGCGCGAGCCATGGGGTCCAGGCATTGTTAATTTATATGTTCAATTGGCTGACAATGCCGACCTTGAGAAAGTATCTTTAAAAATCAGGGATGAAAGGCTGCGGCATTTAAAACCGGTTTCAGCCAGAGCGAAACCGGCGCTGTTCCTGCAGCCAATGAGTAAATGGCATTTGTACAGCCAGTTTAAGGACGGAAAAAATATCGGTGGCAAAATACAATATGTGTGGCTGTTTGGTATTGTAGGTGTGTTTGTACTGCTGCTGGCCTGCATTAACTTTATGAACTTAAGTACAGCCAGATCTGAGAAACGCGCGCGCGAAGTAGGCATTCGCAAGGCGATAGGTTCATCCCGCAGCCAGTTGATACAACAGTTTTACGGTGAATCGTTACTTTGCGTATTACTGGCATTTTTAGCCGCCTTACTACTGGCAAGATTAAGTCTCCCGACCTTCAATCAGCTGGCCGGCAAACAGATAGTTATTCCATGGAACAGCCTGGCGTTTTGGCTCGCAGGAATTGGCCTCAGTTTTATCACCGCTATTATCACCGGCAGTTACCCGGCGCTCTACCTGTCGTCATTTAAGCCTGTGAAGGTATTGAAGGGGGTGTTCCGGGTCGGGCGGCTGGCTTCGGCGCCGCGAAAAGTACTGGTGGTACTTCAGTTTACAGTTTCTATTGTGCTAATTATCGGCACCATTGTAGTTATCCGGCAGATAATTTTTGCCAAAGACCGCCCTATAGGCTATAGCCAAAATGGATTAGTTGCCATACCCGTCCGAACTATTGAACTCCACCAACATTTTGATGCGATAAAACAGGCCCTTGCAAGTAACGGCACAATAACTGAAATGGCCGAAGCAGATTCTCCACCAAACGCAGTTGCTGGTACTACTGGCGGCGTCAGATGGCCTGGAGAAGACCCTAACCTGGATGTCAATTTCGGCCAGGAAAATATTTCATACGATTATGGCAAAACCATTGGTTGGGAATTTAGCGCAGGCCGGGATTTCTCAACGTCATTCCTTTCCGATTCAGCAGCGGTGATCATCAACCGGGCGGCTGCTGATTTTATGACCATGAAAAAACCGACAGAAAACTACATAACCTTTTATGGTCAACAGTTTAGGATCATTGGCGTAACTAAAGACATCATTAACCGTTCGCCTTATGAACAGGTACAACCTATGGTTTATTTTTTAGCGAAATGGGCGGGAGGCTGTTTACTGCTAAAGATCAGCCCGGAAATGAGTCCCGGCAAAGCGATTAACAACATCGCTTCTGTGTTAAAAACCGAAAACCCGGAACAGCCATTTGAATACCACTTCGTTGATCAGGAATATGCTAAAGAGTTCGATGATGAGGAACGCCTGGGTAAGCTGGCTACTGTTTTCGCCGGCCTGGCTATATTTATCAGCTGTCTCGGGCTGTTTGGCATGGCATCATTCACGGCCGAACAGCGCATTAAAGAAATAGGCGTACGCAAGGTGCTTGGCGCTTCCGTGTTCGCCCTGTGGCAATTGCTATCGAAAGACTTTGCCATACTGGTGTTTATTTCAATAATTATAGCCTCGCCTGTGGCTTATTACCTGACGCACAACTGGCTGCGTAACTATCAGTATCACACCGATGTTGCCTGGTGGATATTTATTGTTACAGCTATTGGCGCTATACTAATCACATTAATAACGGTAAGCTTCCAGGCCATAAAAACAGCGCTAGCAAACCCGATAAAAAGTTTGAAGACAGAATAGCTGCCTTTAAACCTTGTGTAAGTTTAACTTCAGGCAATCTCAAGGCTTTCAATTTCAAAACGGTGCAATAAGTAATCACCTGTACAGAGTCTGTTAATTACCGTTAATCGCTTCTTAAACTTTTTACTGGATTTTGCAAAGCGATTATTTTATTAAAGATTGGCAGCCAAATTTTTAAGACCATAAACTTTGGCTATACTGTTTACAATTTCGGGGATAAGGCTGCCGCCATTGGCCGTATTTACCATTATTACCAGGCCATTGCCACCTTCAAGGCTGCCATAATACTGGCTGATAAAACCCTCATCTACCCCGCCGTGCTCAAAGTATTTTGTGCCGTCTGGATAACTATCAATAAAAACGCCTAAAGCTGCATTTTTATCAACATAAGGCGTAAGCCTTAAGCTTGTCATTTGCTGGTTTAGCACCTTATGCGACCTGCCAACGTAAGCTAATTGTGTTTCGATAATATATTTGCAAAGGTCGGTTGGGTTTGTCCATAAGCCTGCGGCTGCCTGTTCGGGATAAGTGTGGTATTTCCCCTTTACTTCCCTCCCGTCTGAATAATATGCCGCCGATACTAATTTTGGATCTCTATCTGTTGGCGGCTGCCGGTAAGTGCTGGCCGTCATCCCCAAAGGCTTCAATACATTATCATACATAAATTTATCATAAGGCTCATGGGTAATATCCATCACTATCAGTTGTGATATGGTTATACCGCCGCCCGAGTATTCATACTTAAGCCCCGGTCCATACATCGAGCGTACCGCAGCGGAATTAGCAGGCTTTTTTCCGTCAAGCACCTGTTCAATAGTGGGTATGGGACCGCCTTTCTCATACCCGCCAAAACCATGCACGGTTAAGCCACCTGTATGACTTAAGAGATTGGCAACAGTTAATTTTTTTCCTTTCGAAAGAGAATCATAAGGAAATTTCCAGCCATTGAGGTAAGCATTAATATCGGTGTATAGATCGATCTTTTTATCCTGCGCCAGTTTAAGCACACCAACACTGTTTAATGACTTGCTGATAGACCCTGCCTGGAAAAGTGTTTGGGCAGTGACCGGTATTTTCAGGCTGTCATCGGCCCAGCCATAGCCTTTTGCCCATTCTATTTTGTAATTATGTATAATGGCAATGCTTACTCCATGTATATGGTAATAGGCCATGCGATCTTTTAAATTGTAAGTACTATCACTCCCTGACAGAATATTTGTAGTCAGGTTGGTTTCTACCTGATGTATTTTTTCGGCGATATCATTGGTTTGGACACAGGTGCTTAAACCCATTATGAATACCAAAGCTAAAGCGAAGGAAAAAATAGTTGATCTCATAGAAACGATGGTTAATATTTATTATCTACTAAATTAGGGATAAATGTTATACGCAAATGCAGCTAATTCGAGAGGTTAATTTTAAATTACCTCCGCACGGCCAAGTGCCAACACTTGACCGAAATCCTGGCGTAAAAACAAAAACCGGCATTCCTCATCAGAAAGGCGGTTTCGTTTTTGAGGCAGCCCTGACCGGACTAAAAACCTTACATTTGATAAACGTTGTGGAATGTATTAATGGTTAATTTTGCGACAGATAAAAGTTTAAAAATGTCTATATCTACCGAAAACGAAAGAATTGGAATGCAGCAAGCCAGTGATGCTGTAGCCATTACTCTTAAAAAGATGCGTGAATTTGCCAAACCGGGGATCTCCACAAAGGAACTTGACGAATACGGCGGCGAATTGCTGGCACAGTTCGGCGCATGTTCTGCACCTGCGTTAACTTACGATTTCCCCGGATATACTTGTATAAGCCTTAATGAGGAGGCAGCGCACGGCATACCATCGGCCGATAAAATTCTTAAAGAAGGTGATCTGATAAATATTGATGTATCTGCAGAGCTAAATGGCTACTGGGCTGATAACGGCGGCTCCTTCGTGTTAGGACAGGATATCTTCGGCCACGGCAAACTGGTAGAAGCATCGAAAGAGATATTAAAAAAAGCGATCAGCAACATTAAAGGTGGTGTCAGGATATCGGAGATTGGCAGATTGATCGAAACTGAAGCCAAAAAAGCCGGCTACACGGTAATAAAAAACCTGACCGGACATGGTATTGGTCGCAGTTTGCACGAGGAACCACATGAGATTGCCAACTACTGCGACAGGTACAACACTACACGTTTTAAAAAGAATTCGGTGGTAGCAATAGAGACATTCATTTCTACACGGTCAACAGTTGCCGATACCCAAGCCGACGGCTGGACGCTAATGGGTAATAAAGGTGGTTTTGTTGCGCAGCATGAGCATACCATTATGGTAACTGGCGGTCAGCCGGTGATATTTACAACGCAAAACGGCATTTGGGATTAATTCTTCAAATAATCCTAAAACAACATAAGTTGAACAAAAGCCCGGTTTTTCAAAACCAGGCTATAAGACTATTGGGTGGCGCATGTGGCGTCCCCACAACCGAATATCTCAATGTCCGGTTGTGTTATAGCGCGTATATTTTATTTATATAATTTTTTAAGTATCAATAAGTTGTAAGTTTGGAACAACGATTGCGTTTAAATATTCCAATTGAATACATATACTTTCCATATTAATACCTACGACCTAGCTTTCTTTGGGACGATCTTTATCGGCCTCACTTTTATCCTGCTTTTATGGTTCACCAGGAAAGGAAACCGGTCTGCAAACCGGTTTTTGGCCATGGCATTGGCTATTGTTGCTTTGTGGATAGCCCGGATATTAGCGATTGACATTCAGCTGGCGGTTTATGTTCCTTTTTGGAGCCGGCTGCCGCTGCAATTTTCGCTTGCGCTTGGCCCCCTCATTTTCTTTTATGTGCTTAAAATAACCCGGCCGGAATATAAGTTCCGGTCTAAGGATCTGCTGCATTTGAGTCCGTTGCTGCTGGAGCTGGGTGCCCAGGCATTAGAAGTTAGGGACAGTATAAAAACCGGCGCAGCAACTTATGAAACGCCGGCCTTTCGGCAACTGAACCCGGTATTGCAATTGCTGGCGTTTGTTTCGGTAATAATTTACTTTTACCTATCTCACAGGCTGATAGAACGCTTTTACCGGGGCCTGAAATTTAACGGGGGTGACCGGTATCGGTACGAATTGCGGTGGCTGCATAATTTACTTATAGGTTTCGGCTTGTTATGGTTCTTGTGGATACCCTTCACAGCCGCAGACTATTTTTATTACCATTACCAATTAAGTATACATGCTTATTATCCTTTATATCTCCTTTTAGCGGTAATGACCATCTGGATGGCGGCCATAGCTTTTTTAAGACAGGAGGCTGGCGTGCTGGTTGAAACCCCTCCCTTTTTAAAGCCACAGCTTCCAGCGGAAATGAAGCAAAGGGGTATTTGGCTGAAGAAAGTAGTTAAAGCCAACCTCCATTATCAGGATCCGGAATTAAGTTTAAGCTCACTTGCTGAAAAGCTTGGGCTGACTATCCATGAATTATCCCGGATCATCAATACAGTGCTCAAAAAAAGCTTCAATGATTTCATTAATGAATATCGAGTTGCGGACGTAGTTCAAAAAATGCAGGACCCTGCTAATGACCATATCACCCTGCTGGGTATTGCGTATGAATCGGGATTCAATTCCCAAAGCACCTTTAACCGCATTTTCAGGCAAATGACCGGGAAAAGCCCGCTGGAATATAAAAATAACAGGAAAAAAGAGCACCCATCTTATAAGTTGGGAAGCCAATCCCAATTTGTGCCGGTAATTTTGAATCATGAAACCACTTCTAAGTGGTCTTATGACAAATTAAACCGCAACCATATGTTTAAAAATTATTTCAAAATAGCACGGCGCAACCTGGTACGTAATAAAAGTTATGCTGCTATTAATGTTACCGGCCTGGCTGTTGGTATTGCCGTTTGTATGGTGATCTTTATCATTATACAATTTCAAACAAGCTTCGATAGTTTCCACTCAAAGAAAGATCGCATCTATCGCGTGCTAACCGAATATCACAATGCAGAAGCAGCAAGTATTTCTTATGGGAAAGCCGTCCCTTTTCCAATGCCCTTAGGATTGAAAACGTCTTTTCCGCAAATAGAACAGGTAGCACCGATCTTTGCCAGCCACGATGATCAGTTGCTGATCGTTGATAATAATGGAAATACGGAAAAAGATTTTAAGGAGCAGCACGGCGTATTTTACATGGACCCTTCATTCTTTAAAATATTCGATTTTCCGCTGCTGGCAGGTTCTTATGAATCATTAAAAGACCCCAACAACGTATTGCTTACCAAAGAGACCGCTGAAAAATATTTCGGCGACTGGAAAACAGCAATTGGTAAAACCATTAAACTGGAAGCAGGTGGTTATATATTCGAACACGGCACTGAAATACTGAAAGTTTCA
>JAQBOK010000080.1 GCA_028288085.1 Mucilaginibacter sp. | reverse complement strand
TGGCGTTGTCGTGGATGTAATGATTCACTCGAGGTTGTTGTAAAAAAAGGCAGCAAACATTATCAGAAAAATGGATTAAATGTAAATTTTGATAACCTTTATCTTACAATTAACAAGCTAATAGTTAACGACAGAAATATTAAGAAAAAATTCATTGATACTGTCGAATTAACAGTTTTGGCGAATAATACGGGCACATATCAAGGGATATATCGTGATCCGGTCACAGAGAATTATATAATCATATCCCTAAAACAAATCGATGATAAGGATCTCACACTAACAACCCGATTTCCAGAAATGGAACCAAGGAATGATAACACCAAAGGCACCGTTTTCAACAAAACTTATGAGTTTATTAAGTAAAAAGGCTTGTAACCCCGCCAAGTCAAGCGTTTTTCAGGATTGACATTAATGAAAGGCATTGCAACAAACACAGATTGGTCGCAAGTTGTTCAAAACAGCGACGGATCGTTCTCAGTAATTCAATGCAACAATTAACTATCATGAAAATTTCAACAATAATTATACTCCTGGTAATTGTATAGGTAGTACTGCATACAGCCAACAAAAAAAACAGTCTACAGATACTATTGATGTAATTGCACTCAGGCATCCCGAAGATTTTAAGAGCAATAATTTATTTATTAAAGATAACAGCCTTGACAAATATGTCGGAACCTGGGTTGGAAAAAACGGCAATGACTCATTTAAATTAGTGCTTAAAAAATATAATCAAACTTTGGGTAACATCTCAATGGATTTGCTGACTGGTGGATACCAACAAATAAGAAGTGGCCAAGAAATATATTCTTTATCTGATAATATTTTAAAAGCTTCGTCCGGGGGGAAAAAGGATACTTTAACATTTTTATAAATATTAAATCACATAAAAAAACAGTGGCGCTACTAGCAATATATTTAAATGATGGCACGATAAAAATAGAGCTCGATAACAAAAGATTTGAGTTTAAAAATGATAAGGATTTCGAGTTGTCAACTCCCATCATTTTAACCATGCAGTAGCATTAAGGATGTCAAATGAATATTATCCCCCCTGCCAAGTCAAGCGTTTTTCGCTTGACTTCAAATAATTGTCAGCGTCCACGCTGAACACACCCTTCTATTATTTTAAATACTTGCTAAACCAATCAACATATCGTTGCAAACGATCAACCTGGTAGCTGGGTGTGGTAATGCCATGATATTGGTTAGGATAAAGTATAAGCTCGGTTGGTATATTCTGCGATCGTAAGGCCTGGTACATCTGCTCGCTGCCTGCAGTAGGAACATTAAAATCTTTTAACCCCGACATAAACAGAACCGGGGTTTTTATCCGGTCAGCATGAAAAAATGGATAGGAGAGTTTTATCCATTTTTCCTCGCTTTTCCAGGGTGGCCCTATTTCGTTATCATATTGCAGTACATATTGGTCTGCACCATACATGCTTGTTTGCAGTGCGCTGCCTGCCCCGCTTGATGCCGCCTTAAAGCGGGTATCTGTAGCAATAGTATAATCTGTCAAAATCCCGCCATAACTCCAGCCGCCAATGCCCAAATGATCCGGGTCAGCTATCCCTTCTTTTACCAATTCATCCACCGCGCCCAAAAGGTCAACAACTTCCTTATTTCCCCAATCTGCATTAATTGCTTTGCAATATTCAAGTCCGCGGCCATTGCTGCCCCGGTAATTTACAGCGGCTACGGCAAAACCGGCGCTTGCTAATACCTGCCGTATTTCATCAAAGGTGTAATCATCCTGATCAACAGGACCGCCGTGTATGAACAGTATAAAAGGCAGCTTTTTATTTTTGATACTATCGGGTGTATAAAGCAATCCCGAAACCAGGGTGCCGTCTTTACTTTTTGATTGAAACCCTTCCACATGTGCCAGTTTAACTTCATTTATCCAATCCTGGTGATGTGTAAGCTTACGTAATTTACCATGTTCAACCGCATACAATTCCGAAGGTAAATAGGGGGTGCTTAATTCCACTACCCAATTATCCTGCATAAAAGGAACAATATTGAGCATGGCATATTCTCCCTTATTTAAAGTGCTTATTTTTTTTGAACCGATATCGTAACTTGCTAAATAACCTTTGCGGTCATCGCTCACTATAAATGAAATGGATTTACTGTTTTTGCTCCAGGTTGGGTTTGCTACCGGCCTGTCCATTTCCTGCGTTAAAATTTTGCTGTTATTGCCATCTGCATCCATTATGCATAACATATCCTGATCATACATAGTATAATCTACATCGCTGGTTGATCTCAGGTAGGCAATGTGTTTACCATCTGGGCTCCATTTAGGGTTTGCATCATGCCCTTTCCATGTAGTTAGCTGATTGATATTTCCATTTAATTTAGCTTCAACTGTATAAATATCAAAATTGTCATTCCTGTCGGGATCAGCGGAATGATTGCTTACAAAGGCGAGCTTTTTGCCATCAGGCGACCATACAGGCGCGCTCTCATCTGTTTTTCCTTTAGTTAAAGTATCTATCTTTTTAGTTTCAATATCAAAAAGATATAGATGTGTATGCAAATGATTCAGGTACCCTTCTATATCATGTTTAAAATGATATTGGTCTATACGTATTGGAGGCGTAGTTTTAGGCTCTTCTTTTCCTTTATATTCAGGATCTTGTATAAGCATGACCAGTTTTTTTGAATCCGGCGACCACGCATAACCGCTTATTTCGCCTTTTATCTCTGTCAATTTTTTTGCTTCACCTCCCCGGCGGTCAAGCAGCCAAACCTGTCCGCTACTCTTTGATTCCCTGGCCGAAAGAAAGGAAAGATATTTACCATCAGGGCTCCATCGCGGGGTAGAAGCCGGATCAGGGCCCTGCGTTAGCTGAATGGATTCGTTACCGTTAAGACTTTGCATCCATAAATGTGAAACTCTTTTGTCTTTAGCAGTATCCACTTCCGATAAACTGTAGGCTACCCATTTATCATCCGGCGAAACCTGGGCATCGCTAA
>JAQBOK010000037.1 GCA_028288085.1 Mucilaginibacter sp. | reverse complement strand
ACTATTATTCTTTTGGGGCTCATTGGAAAGACAAGTTCGAATTGAAGGAACAATTGAAAAAATAAGCAAGGAAGAGTCTGAACGTTACTTTCGTTCCCGCCCAAAAGACAGCCAGATTGGCGCTGTTGTATCGCCGCAAAGCCAGGAAATATCCGGCCGCGATGTACTGGAACAAAAATGGCGCGATACAGAAGCTGAATACACAGATAAGGTGGTTCCCAAACCATCACATTGGGGTGGCTACATTTTAAAGCCCCGGCTGATTGAATTTTGGCAGGGAAGACCAAGCCGCCTGCACGACCGTATCTTATATAAAAAAATAGATAACAAGAGCTGGAAAAAAGTTCGCCTGGCACCATGAGTTTGGAAGAGATCAAATTACTGCTGACTGATAAATTTGGGGAGAACGTAGTTATTGGCGAGGAAACAACAGGCCTGCAACCGGCCCTGGTGATCGATCCGGACTATATTGCAGACGTTTGCCTTGAGTTAAGAAATAATCCAAAAACATATTTCGACTTTCTATCCTGCCTCAGTGGTGTTGATTATGGTATTGAGGCTGGCCGGTTTGGGGTAGTTTATCATTTGGCATCCATCCCCTACCAAACGCAGCTTACTTTAAAGATTAGTAAAACAAATAACAGGGATCTGGAAGAATTGCCATCTTTTCCAAGCATTTCATCTGTTTACCATGCGGCCGACTGGCACGAGCGTGAGGCTTATGACATGCTCGGGATATTTTTTGAAGGACATCCTGACCTGCGTCGAATATTATTACCGGATGATTGGGACGGCTTCCCGTTAAGAAAAGACTATAAAACAGCGGAGTATTATAAAGGGATAAAGATTGATTAATTTTTTAAGGAGCCATTGCGAGGACCGTGGCAACCCCTGCATAGGACATTCAGTGGAGCATGATTTTTAATTAAACGTTCAGCAATAAATCTATGCTTTTTTGACTTGCATAGCATAGAGATTGCTTCGTTCCCCGCAATAACGGGTTGGTTTAATAAGTTATAAATAGATTCGAAATTGGACACCAAAAACCCGACATACAGTGAAGCCTTAGAGCGATATGCGCGGAAAATCGCCGAAGCAAGCACCGAAGATATGGTGCTGAACATGGGGCCACAGCATCCGTCTACGCATGGTGTTTTGCGACTTGAATTAATTACCGATGGTGAAATTGTAAAAGAAGTAATACCACACATCGGGTATTTGCACCGCTGTTTCGAAAAACATGCTGAATCTCTTACCTATCAGCAAACCATACCTTTTACTGATCGTATGGATTACCTGGCTTCTATGAACAACAGCCATATATGGTCAATGGGTGTAGAGCGTATGCTGGGTATTGCTCAGGATATCCCCAAACGCATTGAATACATAAGAGTGTTGGTTTCTGAACTTAATCGCATTGGTTCGCATTTGATCGCTATTGGTACTTATGGTATTGATATTGGTGCTTTTACGCCTTTTTTGTGGTGTTTTAGGGATAGGGAACATATTATGGGCATGCTGGAGTGGGTTTCCGGCTCGCGCATGCTGTACAATTACATTTGGATAGGCGGGTTATTTTACGACCTGCCCGTGGGCTTTGAAGAGCGTTGCCGCGATTTTGTAAATTATTTTAAACCCAAATTAGCAGAGCTGAACCAGCTACTAACCGATAATCAGATATTTATAAGCCGTACCGCCAATGTGGGCATATTGCCGATGGATGTAGCCATTAATTACGGCTGCTCGGGCCCGATGCTGCGCGGATCCGGCCTTAAATGGGACCTGCGGCGTATTGACGGCTACTCTGTTTATCCCGAACTGGATTTTGAGATACCTATAGGCAAAGGCGAAATGGGTGCTGTAGGCGATTGCTGGGACCGCTATAAAGTACGTGTAGACGAGATAGAACAATCGCTTAAAATTGTGGAGCAATGCCTTGACCGTTTACAAAAAGAATTAAAGCGGACTCCCGATTTTGATCCCCGGGCTAAGCTACCACGAAAAATAACACCAAAGCCACAAGATTACTATGTGAGGGGCGAAGGCGCAAAAGGTGAATTAGGCTTTTACTTTATTGCCGATCCCGATGGCAGATCAGAGATACCGTTCAGGGTAAAATCTCGTGGGCCAAGCTTTAGCAACCTGTCCGCCTTACCGGCCATGGCCAAAGGTGTCATGATAGCCGATCTGATTGCAATAGTTGGCTCTATTGACTTTGTATTGGGAGAAGTGGACAGGTAATATAATTAATGTGCTAATTTATTAATGAAAAACTAACCTAATCAGCAAGTTCATAAATACAAAACGCCCTTCAATTGAAAGGCGTTTTGTATTTATTACACATCTGTATATTAATATACTTTCACAATAAATACATAATTCTGTAGCTTTTTGATCTGCTGCACTCTGGTTAAATTTGCCAAAGCATTCTTAGTATTTAAAACTGGTTTTTTGTTCAGTGAATCAGACGGAATGTTTTCTATCGCGTCCAGCAAATAGCTCGATTTCAAAGCGAAATTTACACCTTCCAAACGCGTTTGTTTCGCCTTTACTATACCTATTACATTTCCCTTATTATCAAACAATGGGCCGCCGCTGTTTCCGGGATTGATCGGAACAGAAATTTCGTAGTCAATGCTGTCGCCATTCAAACCGTTTGAAGAGGTTACCCTGCCATCACCATAAACGGGGGAGTTCTGTGGGTAACCGTAGGTAAATACGTTTTCTGCCAGGTCGCTTTCAGACTTTTTGAAGGTATAAGGTATAGCGCCAAAGTTTTTAAAAGTAGTATCAGCAATTTTTAAAATGGCGATATCATTCTGCGGTTCCGTATATAAAACTTTCGCTTTAAATGATCGGCCTGAAGCATCCTGCACATAAACAGAATCAGCCCCGCTGATCACATGATAAGCTGTCGCGATCAAACCATTAGATGTTATTGCGAAACCGGTACCGCGATATTTATCAGGTGTTACCGATTTTTTCGGGCCGCTGCTTAATGCGCTAATCGTTTTGGTAAGTTTCTGGTTTGATTGATCAAGCCTGTCAACTTTAAGGCCCAGTTCTGTATAGGATGAATTATTCAGGTACCCGGTAAAAAACAGAGTGCCGAGTACAGCAAAAATAGCAATAGATGCCGCCACAGATATTTTTGAATGATGGTTGCGCCAAAGTTGAATGATCCATGATGGGTGCACCATTACTTCTTCTGACAGCGCATGCACGTCTATTTCTTGGTGAATGGCGTTCAGCCTCTTCTCAAGGATAACACGCTCGCCATATTGTTTTAGCAAACCAGTAAACTGCTGGTGTTCAATTACCCGGCTATCAATATCCGCATTTTCTTTACGAAGTTGCTCAAACTCACTGCGCTCACCGGCGTTCATTTCACCGTTAAGGTAGCGTTCAATTACTTCTAACAGTTGCTCTTCTCTCATATTATTACTCCCTATTTCTGCTGAAAAAATAATTTCTTCAGCCTTTGCAGGCACTTATATTTCTGGGTTTTGGCATTGTCGGCATTCGTATAACCAAAGCTTTCGCAGATCTCCTGCATCGATCTGTTGTTTATATAAAAATCTTCTATAATCGTTTTGCAGGGTTCGCCCAGTAACTGCAGCGCGCTCTGCATTTTAGTAAATTGTATGTCCCTTTCGGCTTGCTGCTCCACTTCATCTTCCACAGGTGAATAGTCCTGGAAATCATGAAGGTCGCCACCGTACCTGTTCATCTGGCTCAACCTTTTGAGCCATAGCCGCCTGCAAACAGAATAAATAAATGTTTTCAGTTTGCTGTTCAGCTCAAAATCGCCCTTTTTTATTTTATTATAAAGAACAATTATGGCCTCCTGGTAAATATCCTTAGCATCATCCTGCGTACCGTTGTTATTAATGATCAACTGTAGTACCATTGGGAAATATGCTACGTAAAGCCGTTTTATCGCACTTTCTGAATTATTAAGGATACCAAAAACAATTTCGCTATCGGTTGGCGTTGTACTCTTTAACTCTTTACTCACTACTTAATACTATTTATGCGAAATTGTAACCCATTTGTTGCAAAAAAATTAAACAAAATTAGAAGTATTGAGGTTACCTACTTGAATTTCATTTATCAATATTAGAACTAATTATTAATTTATTTATTTAAAACCATGAAAAATACAGTTAAACTGGCCTTAGTTGCCTTATTGGCATTATCTTTTGCAGCATGTAAAGGAACAAGTTCAACAACCACCACTGACACTACAAAGGTAACCGACTCTACTAAATCAACAGTGGTTGATACTACAAAAAAGGATACCAGCAAAATGAAGACGGATACAACTAAAAAACCGTAATCTTTAATTCCTCATATTCAATAAGGTAACCCTTCGCTGGGTTGCCTTTTTTTTATAAATTTCTACCAGGATATGATATCAAAAACGCATGGGTTACCTTTTAATGTATAGCGTATCAATGCAAAACATTAAATAACTAACCACATGAAAAACTCATTCAAAATCGTTTCCCTGGCTATGGCCATCGCTGTTTCAGTTTCTGCCTGCGATCCTGCAAAAGTAAATTCAAATCAATCAACAATTGACACTCCGAAGAAAAGTGTTGATACATCAAAGAAAATTATCGACACAACTAAAAAGGATACAGCCAAAAAACAATGATCATTGCTTTAACCAATTTTATAAGGGTAACTCTATCATAGGAGTACCTTTTTAACAGTATTTTATCCATCAATCTTATAGACGATATATATTTTAAAAAAAATGGGTTACCTTTTTTAATTTGCGGTATTAACAGCAAAACACTAAATAACATACAACATGAAAAATTCATTCAAAATTGGTTTCTTAGCTTTAGCTATAGCTGTTTCTGCTGCTGCCTGCAAAGGTAAATCTTCTACTTCTAGTACTGATTCAACTAAAACAACAGATTCAGTTAAAACTACAGTAGTTGATACAACTAAGAAAGATACTTCTAAGAAAGCAGTAGTTGACACAACTAAAAAAGACACTACTAAAAAGAAATAATCACTGAATAGAACTAAATAACTTTTAGTTTTTTCTGCTGATTATTAGTTTTCACACTTTTTCAAAGGGTAACCTACATTTTTTTTAAAAATAAGGGTTACCTTTTGTTTTTTTTGGTATTAAATGGCAAAACTATTAATCACTTAAAAAAAACTAAAATGAAAAATTCTTTCAAAATCGGTTTCTTAGCTTTAGCTATCGCTGTTTCTGCTGCTGCTTGTAAAGGTAAAACTGGTACTTCTGCTGCTGATTCAACTAAAGCTGCTGATTCTGCTAAAGCTGCTGACTCAGCTAAAATGAAAATGGCTGACACAACTAAAAAAGACACTGGCAAAATGAAGATGGCTGACACTTCAAAAATGAAAAAAGACACTACTAAAAAGAAGTAATCTCTTTCAAGCCAAACAAAAAACGCTTCCTATATTTTACGGGGAGCGTTTTTTGTTTATTTACTTCTGAACATTGATACCAGCCAGATAATTATTATAATCACCACCACTACTGCTATAACCCCTACAGCAGCACCGGCTTTAAATATCCCCCCGATAACCGAGCATCCGCTGATAGCAACCATTGCCAATGCGAATAATAATAAGTTTAGTTTTTTCATTATTGATGATAGATTTTAAGAGTTAATTTTCTGAAATTCAAAATAACATTATCCTACTACAAAAAATTATTGCTAAAGTTTCATTTACTGGCAACGGCCGAAAATTATTTATATAAGCGGTTCTGACAAAGAATTTTTAATTTCGGCCAAATAGCTGCTTACGCTGATGATGAATATCCCTTTGCTATCGATCAATAACGCCGTTCTGAAATTGGGCAATACCAATGTTTTTAACGATCTGGATTTCTGTATCAATAAAGGCGAAAATTGGGCGCTGATTGGCGAAAGTGGGTCGGGCAAAAGTGCCTTGCTGCAAATCATTGCGGGTAAATTTCATTTATCCACCGGCAATATCAGATATTATTTTCATGAAGATTTTTTACAAAAACACCATTCTGCGGATGCACATTTAACATTTCACCGGTTAATAGCCATGGTTGAGTCAAAGCACCATTTCCGCAACCTGTCTAATACCAGCGATTTTTATTACCAGCAACGCTTTAATTCGTCCGATTCAGAAGATGTAATGACGGTTGAAGAATATCTGTTATCAATAAAACCATTTAATAGCGAACCCGCCTACTGGACATTTGATAAAACATTAGAAAGGCTTCATCTTGATGAATTAAGGGATAAACAACTAATCAAATTATCAAACGGAGAAACAAAACGACTGCTGATAGCTGCTGCACTGCTCAAAAATCCCGTATTGCTACTGCTTGATAATCCACTCGCCGGCCTCGATGTGGATACAAGGGCCGGGTTTAATTCCATCATCAGTGATATTATTACATCTGGTATCACTGTGATTATGGTCACCTTCCCTTTCGAAATACCGGAAGCGATTACTAATGTGGCTATTTTGCAAAAGGGAGTGATCGTAGCACAAATGGCCGCAAACAGTTTTGATCCAAAAGCTATTCTCACCGCCGGGAAAAAAAAGCTGGACAGCGATGAACTTACCGCCTTATTAAATACCAAAAACAGCCCCCAGTATACGTGGATAGTAAAAATGGACAATATCCATATCACTTATGGCGATAAACAAATATTAAGAAATGTAGACTGGCAAATAAAGCAAGGCGACCGATGGGCGTTACTTGGCCCAAATGGCGCGGGGAAATCAACCTTATTAAGCCTCATTAATGGCGATAATCCGCAGGCTTACGCCAATAATATTGTTTTGTTCGACCGAAAACGAGGCACCGGCGAAAGTATTTGGGATATTAAAAGCAATATCGGCTTTGTATCTCCCGAGTTATATCAATATTTTCCTGCTGATAATAGTTGCCTCCAGGTAATCGAATCCGGTTTTTATGACACTATGGGGTTGTTCCGCCCAAGCGATTCTAAAAAAGCAGCTACCGCCCTGCGCTGGATGAAGGCTCTGGAAATAGAACATCACTCCAGGCAATTATTAAAAAATATCCCGGCAAGTGCGCAGCGCCTATGCTTGCTGGCTCGGGCTCTTATTAAAAATCCTTCATTATTGATATTTGATGAGCCCTGCCAGGGATTAGATATGCACCAGCAGCAACATTTTAAAACGCT
Organism: Mucilaginibacter sp.; assembly: GCA_028288085.1. Taxonomy (GTDB): domain Bacteria; phylum Bacteroidota; class Bacteroidia; order Sphingobacteriales; family Sphingobacteriaceae; genus Mucilaginibacter. The sequence goes on along the minus strand of JAQBOK010000037.1, from coordinate 3,565 downwards.
GATAGATACTATTTGTGAATTAAGCAATGTGACCCTTATTTATGTAACACATTACCAGCACGAGATACCGGATAGCGTGGATAAGGTTTTGAAGCTGGATAAGGGTAAAGTAATTGAAAGCTAAAACACTTTATTTTGTCAAAAACAGTTGGCTTATCTTGAAATTTTCTGTCAACGTGCAATATTCAAATTTTGTCTATCTCCTGTAAAAATCACATAATCTTCCACCTTTAGTCTTTCTCCTTTTACCTTTCACCTACTACTTTGTATCTTTGTTAACATGAATACAGCCGATTTGCTGCAACGCGCGTTAAATTTTGATTTTTTGAGCATAGATGAAGGTGTACACCTCTATTACCATGCCCCTACTGCCGATTTAATGTATGTGGCCAACGAGTTACGGAAAAAGCAGGTTCCGCATGGTAAAGTTACCTGGCAAATAGACCGCAACGTAAACACCACCAATGTTTGCATTGCCAATTGTAAATTTTGCAATTTTTTCAGAAGGCCGGGCCACGAGGACAGCTATATCACCGATATTGAAACTTATAAGCAAAAAATAGAGGAAACTTTCCGCTACGGTGGCGATCAGTTATTGCTGCAGGGCGGCCATCACCCCGATCTTGGCCTGAAATTTTATGCTGACCTGTTCAAACAACTGAAAGAATTATATCCTAATTTAAAACTACACTCATTAGGCCCGCCCGAGATAGCACACGTTGCAAAACTCGAAGGCATGACCCATATTGATGTGCTGCGCGAATTAAAAGCAGCCGGACTTGATTCATTACCGGGCGCTGGTGCCGAAATACTGAACGACCGTGTACGCAGGCTGATATCTAAGGGAAAATGCGGTGGCAAGGAATGGTTGGATGTAATGCGTGCTGCGCACCAATTAAACCTGCCCAGTTCGGCTACCATGATGTTTGGCCATGTAGAAACCATTGAGGAACGCTTTGAACACCTGGTTTGGATTCGCGAGGTGCAATCAGAAAAACCCCAAGGCGCTTATGGTTTTATGGCATTCATACCCTGGCCTTTCCAGGACGATGGCACCTTGTTGCGTAAGGTGCGTGGTATCACCAATAATGTTTCGGGTGATGAATATATCCGGATGATAGCCCTAAGCCGTATCATGCTGCCAAATATCAAAAACATACAAGCCTCCTGGTTAACGGTTGGCAAACAGGTAGCCCAGATATGTCTCCACGCCGGAGCGAATGATTTTGGTTCTATTATGATCGAGGAAAACGTAGTATCTGCTGCCGGTGCACCTCACCGGTTCACAGCAAAAGGTATCCAGGACTCCATAATCCAAGCTGGTTTTGAACCGCAATTGCGTAATCAGAAATATGAATGGCGGGATGTTCCTGCGCAAATCGAAGAACAAGTAATTAATTATTAGAAAATAATAGAAAAAAGAAAGGCCGGTTACTCTCGCAGTTTCCGGCCTCTACATCTACCTATGAAAAACAGCCCTTTTTGGGGGTCATGTTTATATATCCAAATCCTGTGCCATAGTTAAAAAACTATGTTTCACTTATAAAAACTTAACCATTATTATATTTTTTAATTATACGTGGAAATTTTTTCCGGTTTGTGTTGCTTTTTTTCCCGTTTTTTTCCTCTTCGGCTCATTTATTCACAATTGTGCATTTGACTTGTTGGTAAGGTAATTTTAACAATTTATATTAATTCCATCTTTTTGTATACTTTGGATTCACTAAAAAACAATTCAAACTAACGACTAGATGGAAAGCCAGGAACTACATATTGAGGCACTCATTTTTTCTTCTGAACAAAGTATCCGTATCGAGGAAATAATGTATTGCCTGCAGGCGGCTTTTGAGCGTGATTTTACAAAAGAAGAAATAACTCAAAGTCTCACCAATATTCAAAAAAAGTATCAGCACGAAAATTTCGCTATTGAATTGGTAAATATTTCCAACGGCTACCAGTTCCTGACAAAAAAAAATTACCACACAATTATCAGTTTACTGCAATTACAGCGTTCAAAAAAGAAATTAAGTCCTGCAGCATTAGAGACTTTGGCTATCATTGCTTATAAGCAAACGGTAACTAAATTAGAGATAGAACAAATACGTGGGGTAAACAGTGAATATTCTATACAAAAACTCCTCGAAAAAGAGCTAATTACAATTATTGGGAAGGCCGAAACGGTTGGCAGGCCTATTTTATACAGCACAAGTCTGCAATTTATGGACTATTTTGGTTTAAATAACCTAAGTGAATTACCTCAAATAAAAGAGATTATAGATAATTCGGTCACAATTGGAGAGCAAACAGAATAATTTTTAAATGTATTTTCTTTAAAAATGATTTTAATTATTTTTGAGATGGCAATTAGGGATTTCAAAAAAAAGATAATTTGCACTTAAAATTTATTTAAATTTATTTGATGTATAGCATATAAATAAGTCATCGCAATGGAAACGCCAAAAAAACCAGTCAAAAAAACTATTGCCTCTAAAAGCATGGGCGCAAAAAAATCAGAGGAGCAATCCACCGATTTACCTGCGAAAAAAAGAATTATCGATGATGAGGATGATGAGGATTTTGACATGCCTATAGATGACCTGGGAAGGTATGAGTCCTTTGAAGGGTACGATGAGGACGACGACTTTTAATATTGAAATATTTTTAATAACCATATTCCAAATTAAAGCATTCAGACCGCCGCGCTGAATGCTTTTTTATATTGGGCCATTTATAAAAACTATGATAAAAATTACTGAGGTTAATAACAAGATCACTAAAAAAGCATTCTTGGACGTAGCCAGGGTAATTTACAAGGATGATAAAAACTGGATATGTCCGCTTGATAATGATATCGAAGCTGTATTTGATCCGCTTAAGAATAATTTCCATCAACATGGCAAGTGTACCCGGTGGATATTAACAAACCAGCACGGGCAGTTGATAGGCCGCGTTGCCGCATTTATTAATACAGAAAAGGCTTATAATTATGAGCAACCCACTGGTGGTATGGGATTTTTTGAATGTATTGATGATAAAAAAGCAGCCTTTTTATTATTTGATACAGCAAAACAATGGCTTAAAACCAATGGAATGCAGGCCATGGATGGGCCAATAAACTTTGGCGAGAATGATAATTTTTGGGGACTATTAGTTGAAGGTTTTACTCCGCCATCTTATGGTATGAATTATAATCCACCGTATTACCTTGCTTTTTTTGAACACTATGGGTTTAAAAAATTATATGAACAGATTACTAACCATTTAAACATAAATAATCCGTTTCCGGAAAGGTTCACAAAAATTGCGCAATGGGTTGCGCAAAAGCCAGGATATGAGTTTAAGCATTTCCAGGTAAAAGAAATTGAAACCTTTGCTGCAAACTTTATTGAAATTTATAACGATGCCTGGAAAGATTTCGAAAATTTTGCCCCGATAACCCATGCAACGATATTAGAAAGTTTCAAAAAAATGAAGCCTTTGATGGACGAAAAACTTATATGGTTTGCTTATGTAAATGGCGAGCCGGGTTCTTTTGTTGTGATTTTACCGGATGCAAATCAAATGA
>JAQBOK010000021.1 GCA_028288085.1 Mucilaginibacter sp. | reverse complement strand
AATTCGGCAACGTGGTTCCAATTGATCACGTTCCAGATAGCTGCCAGGTATTCTGGACGGCGGTTTTGATATTTTAAATAATAAGCATGTTCCCACACATCGATACCTAAAACCGGGGTTCCTTTTACTTCGGCTATATCCATTAACGGATTATCCTGGTTAGGGGTTGAAGTTATTGCCAGCTTTTTATCAGCGGTAACAATAAGCCACGCCCATCCCGAACCAAAACGGGTAGCACCTGCTTCTGAAACTTTGGTTTTAAAATCAGCAAATGAACCGAAAGTGCTTTTTATTGCCTCAGCTAAAGCGCCTGCAGGCTCGCCGCCGCCACTTGGGGAAAGCAATGTCCAAAACATGGTGTGATTGAAATGCCCACCCCCGTTGTTACGAACTGCCGCAGGGTATTTAGAGATGTTTTTTATAATATCGTCAATGCTATTATTTGCTTCAGGTTTTCCTTCAAGGGCCTTGTTCAAATTAGTAACATAAGCCTGATGATGTTTGCCATGGTGAATTTCCATTGTTAATTTATCAATGTGAGGTTCCAAAGCATCGGTGGCGTAAGCTAACGCCGGTAGTGTGAATGCCATAATGATTTATTTTAAAAGGTTAACGATCGTTGTGGTACAAATATAAAGGTATGAGGTTAACTTTTGTTCTTAAAAATGTCAAGTTTTTCTTTGGTTAAGCCCCCTCTTATTTTTGAAAAACGAACGCACCAATTCGGCACATTCATTTTCGCGGATACCCCCGGTTATAACGGTTTTTGGATGGGTTATTTTTTGATTAAGCCTGCCAAAACCCAACTTGGTATCATAGGCGCCAAAAACAATCTTACTCAGCTGAAACCAATATGATGCACCCGCGCACATTACGCAAGGCTCCATAGTAACATACAGGGTGCAATCCTTTAGGTACTTACCCCCCAGAAAATTGGCCGAGGCAGTAAGGGCCTGCATTTCAGCGTGTGCCGATACATCGGTAAGGCGTTCGGTAAGATTATGCCCGCGGCCGATGATCTGCCCGTTGCAAACTACTATCGCACCTATGGGTATTTCGCCCTCGGCCAGGGCCAGTTTGGCTTCCCTCAGCGCTTCTTTCATAAAAAAATCATCAGGCGAGATCGCAGGCTCGTCACCAAAAGTATAGTACCGCATTATATTAGTTTACTGCCATCAGGCACTTTTTGTTCAATTGAAGTTAAAACGATGTCGCCGTTAGCATCGGCAAAGCCAGTAACCAAAAACTCCGACATAAAGGTGGCTATCTGCTTTTTAGGGAAGTTGATAACCCCCACTATTTGCCGGCCCACCAACTGTTCTTTTGTATAATGTTTAGTGATCTGCGCGCTTGACCATTTAATGCCGTAAGGGCCAAAATCAACTTTAATTTTGTAGGCCGGCTTACGAGCTCTGGGGAAATCAGTCGCTTCCAGTATAGTGCCAACCCGCAGTTCTACTTTTTCAAATTCATGCCAGGATATGGTTTCCATAGTGCAAAGGTAAAAGGAAATGCGAAAATCAGAAGTGCGGGGTACGAAAGTGGCAACCCGTATTCGATCTTATATGCAACCGAAACTCTGGTAACTGAAAATTTTATACGCTTATAATTCCTTTTTTTATGGCGAATATTACCAGCCCCACCAAATTTTTTGAGCCGGTTTTTTCAAACAGGCGCGCCCGGTAGCCTTCTACAGTGCGCACACTGAGAAATATCTTATCGGCAATTTCCTGGTTAGAATGTTCCTGGCAAACCAGTTTTAATACCTCTATTTCCCGGTCGTTCAGATCCACTGTTTGCTGACCGGCATTGTCGGCATAGCTGCTTGGACCTACCAATTGCTTTATAAGCGTTACAGAAAGGTGTTCGTTAAAGTAAAATCCCTTATTGTAAACTGTTAGTATGGCTTCTATGATCTCTTCGGGTTCGGCATTTTTTAGCAAATATCCTGATGCGCCGGCTTTCATCATATCCACAATGTACTTATCCTCATTGTGCATAGAGAGCGCCAGCACTTTTACCTGCTTAAAATGCTGCTGAATGTAGGCAGTGGTTTGCATGCCGTCCATTTCGGGCATTTTAATATCCATTAGGATCACATCAGGGGTGTGAGTGGCCAACTGGCCTATCAGTTCTTTGCCATTTGAGGCTTCGACGACTAAGTTAAAATCGGGACAATCTTCCAGTGTAGCCTTTAAGCCGTTTCTGAAAATTTTATGATCGTCAGCGATTGCCAGGTTTATGGGCTTCATATGCAAGCAGATAAGTGTTTGGTAAATATAATTAAATATAGAAAGTTAAGGCTTAGGTAAGCAATACTTTTATAGTTGTAAGAGTTCCGTTAAGAGGCTTAGAATAAATATGGATCTTGCCATCTATCAGCTGCACCCGGCTTTGCAGGTTCTTTAACCCAAACCCATGACTAACATTGTCCATATTAAACCCTACACCATTATCACTAAATGACATCACTAGCCAGCCGGCCTCTTTTGTAAGCAAAAGTTGGATAGAGGTGGCCTTAGAGTGTTTAACAGCATTGCCAAACAGCTCTTGTGCAATACGGTAAAGTGTCAGTTCAATTTCTGATGGAAACCTTTCGTCGGCCAGGTTTTTTGTAAACGTGATCTTTATATCTGTGTTTTGCCCCAGTTTGGTGCATAAAGCCTGCAAAGCATCAATAAGCCCAAAATCAGTAAGTACGGGTGGCAGCACATTTTGAATAATGTTCCGTATTTCCTGTATACACTCATCTGCCAGCTTACGTGTATCTGCCAGCAATGTAGTTGAGTTTTCGGTTTCAGCTGCCTTATCAAGCCGGTGCAGGTTAAGTTTTATGGCTGATAAAACCTGGCCGACACTATCGTGCAGATCCTCGGCCAGGCGTTTACGCTCAGACTCCTGGGTCTCAAAAACCGCGTTTAAAAGATCCACTTGTTTTTCATCCTGCAACTGGCGCATTACCACCTGGTTTTTTATCATCCTCCTTTGGTAAACGATTACAAATAGGAATAAAAAAACCAAGAGTATTACAATCACAATTGTACCTGTTATCAGTACAGTGATGAGGTTGTTTTCTGGGGTTTGCAAAGTAGTCCGACTGAATATAATAAATTAGCGATAATGTTTGTTACTGATTGTATCATGTAAAAATCATTCCTCACATTTTCGCTGATCTTGTTATAAAGCATAAACAGGAAAATATTAATGGAAAAATAAAACAAAACTCCGGTATTTACCCAAAACAAACCCTGTTTATCAATATGAACAAACTCCTGCCGGGTTAGCAACTGGTAAAAATAAGTTAAAGACAAAATGATCAGTAATATGCTTAAAATTGTGTTTGAAATAGAAGGGTACGTCCATATACGTTCCATGAGAATTGCGTTGCAAATAATGGCAATTAGCCCAGCCGCTCCAAGTATTAATGCAATTTTTTTGAAAATTGATTCGTAAAATGCCTGGTAATAGATCGCGGTAAAAAATAGTATCGTCAACAGATCATAAAGATGTAACAGGGGATAATTATTATGAACCTGAAGCCATGACAAGATCATTTCCAGAAGATCAAAAAATGCCGATACCAGGCAAAAAAGAGCAACGAGTTTTAATATAGGATCAAGCTGGTTGTAATTATACAACGCTGCCATCAACGGTAAAAAACCCGATGCAATGGAAACATAGACCAGAATAACAGTTATGGACATCGCCTGAATTATTTATCTCATGCTCCTGTAAGTGCATTTTGTGGGCAACCTGCGCCTCCGGGGCAAGGCATTGATTGCTCACCCAGGATATTTGTGGATGACGTGACTTGTGCAGTCATGGCATGAAAAGTTTGTTCACCGGCAGCGGCCACTGCCACGTCTTTGGAACCGTGTTCCGGGATCTGATCCATCCCTTCTTTTGTTACACCTGCTAATATTAAATGTTTTTCGCCTTCGGCGTCTGCAACAACTTTTATTAAAAAATTAGCAATAGACATAATAAAACTTTGCCATCCGCTAAGGGGCTTGCTATTGGCATAATAAATGCGAATACCCAGGCAGTTTGGCTGCTGAAGAATGCGTTGTAAAATATCAACGCCAAAAAACTGGGATATAATTCCTCCCGGGTGGCGATGGCGATGGTTTTTTGTCCAGTCGGCCGCCACATGGACTTTTATTTCGGCGCCTTCGTTCCCTGTTATAGGAGATTTTCTTTCTTTTGTTTCCATATTTAATGATGAGCTATAGGGTTTTTTTACTAAAATTATGATTAATTGGTTACTTAATCAATTAAGCCATTAAGGTACTTTTAACTTAATGCTACACACAACCAACATTTAACTACCTCATTTACTGGCATATTAATAAGCAACCAGCGATAATGCACGGTTTCGATTACGTAGTTTTACGCAATCGAAACAGTATTGGTACGCGACAAAAAAACTCCATTAAGCATGCTATTGAGGGTAAATAATCCCAATCATCTTAAAATAGCGTTCACCTCATTCAATAAATATTCCTTCGGGTCTGAACTGTATTCCCAAAACATTACACCGGCCATTTTTTTTGAGAGCACATACCTGCATTTTTTCTTTACAGACCATTCATCATCATAAGTTATAAATTGCCTGGTAGACGCATTATACAAATAAGGCGCTTTAGCGTTCCTATCGCGATATCGGGTGTAGCCATTTTTATTTACAAGACTATCTCTGATAGTAGAATAACCACGCCCCTTGTCGCGGTTCAGTATTTTGCCTCCGATGCCTCTTTTAGCAATTGAATCTACATTATACACCCGTCCATAAAAAGCCAAACCCATCACCAGCTTACCCGCCGGAACCCCCGCGGCTATAAAAGCATTCACAGCGTTATCGGCATAGTTTTTTGTTTGATATAATTTAGAGTTATATAAATTGGTGTGGTGCCCGGCAACGTCGCCTCCAAAATCATAGGTCATCAAATTAATGTAGTTTAAATATTGCTGCGCCTTGCCCATTTCGGTATTATCCAAAAATGTTGCAAATCCACCAACGGCAGTTGTTAAAAGGTATGTTTTGTGTGTTTGCTCCTTTATGCTATCTAACGCGTGCCGAAGGTCTCTGAACATCAGGGTAAAGTTTTGCTTATCATCACGCCGGTAAATATTACCTTCCAGGCCTGGCCTTCCCGGGTATTCCCAATCTATATCCACGCCATCCAGGTCATATTTCCTTACAATGTCCACAGCGCTTGCGGCAAAGGCTGCCCGGGATGTATCGGTTAGCACCGCATCAGAAAACTTTCCGCTCCATGTCCATCCACCTATTGAAATTACAACTTTAAGGGCTGGGTTCTGCTTTTTTAATTCGTTTAAGCGCCTGAAATTGATGGTATCTGTCGCCTCGCGATGAAGCCATGCCCTGTTATCCTTAATATCCACAAAAGCATAATTTATGACCGACAATTTATTTGCTGATACATTTACATTGATCAGTCCCTTATATCCGCCCACATAGCCTATGATAACAGGGCCATCCTGTGCTTTACAAAAGCTTAACATCAAGCAAAATACTAACGCGCAAAACCAGGATTTTTTCATCTTTATCTAACTTAACGTGAATTGATAACCTATTTATTTAACCCAATATAGCAACATTTATTAAACAATACAGTAACTGGCTGCCCGGTTTTCCCTTTAATAAAGTGATGGCAAATTACATGGCATTAATTTTTTACCTAATGTAATTGCAGGTAAATTAAAGCTGCAATGGCAGCGCCAATAATGGGGCCCGCAATAGGTATCCATGAATAGGCCCAATCGCTGCTGCCTTTGCTTTTGATAGGCAAAAGAGCATGCATAATGCGGGGGCCCAGGTCGCGGGCCGGGTTAATGGCATAGCCCGTTGTTCCGCCAAGCGAGAGGCCAATTACCCAAACCAAAAAAGCTACGGGCATAGCGCCTACTGAACCCAAACCAATGGGTGTTTTTGACGGGGTGATCTCTGCACCGGTTACATAGAACACTACAAAGATCAATACAAATGAACCTATGATCTCGCTGGCGATATTTGAGCGGTAATTGCGCACTGCCGGACCAGTACAGAAAACTGCAAGAACATAACCGGGATTGTTTGTCCGCTGAAAATGATCATAATACATTAACCACACCAGGAATGCACCCAGCAGCGCTCCCAGCATTTGTGCAATTATATAAGGCAACACCTTTGCCCACGCAAATTTACCTGCAATAGCCAGCCCTATAGTAACCGCAGGGTTTAAATGCGCCCCGCTATAGGGTGCCGCTACCGTTATCCCAACAAAAACCGCCAGGCCCCAGGCAGTGGTTATTACTATCCATCCGCTATTATTACCTTTTGTATCGTTTAAAAGAACATTGGCTACCACGCCATCGCCTAAAAGTATAAGCAACATAGTACCAATAAATTCAGCCATGAATGGAGACATTGTAAAGAGGTTTATATATTGAAATTAAATTATTTAGTTTTCATTATCATCGCTCCACGCCTGCGCGGCACTAATCGCCCTTTTCCAGCCCTTTATTCCCTTTTTTACTTCGGGCGAGTCCGCTGCCGGGACAAACTCTTTTTCGGCCTGCCACAGTTTTTGAATCTTCTCCACATTTTTCCAGTAACCTACCGCCAAACCGGCCAGGTAAGCTGCGCCAAGGGCCGTGGTTTCCACCACGTTTGGCCTTATCACTTTACAATTAAGCAAATTAGCCTGAAACTGCATCAACAAATTATTAGCTGTAGCCCCACCGTCCACCCGTAATTCTTTGATTGGCATGCCTGCATCAGCTTCCATGGCTTTTAATACATCCATAGTTTGATAGGCAATGGATTGAAGTGCAGCGCGGGCAATATGCCCGGCTGTTGAACCGCGGGTAAGCCCTACTATTGTACCCCTTGCTTCGGCATCCCAATATGGAGCGCCTAACCCTGCAAAAGCCGGCACAAAATATACGCCGCCAGTATCAGGCACGCTGAGGGCAAGCTTTTCTACTTCAGCCGAAGTTCTTATTATACCCAGGCCATCTCTAAGCCATTGCACCACTGCACCTCCAATAAATATACTGCCTTCAAAAGCATACTGAACTTTACCGTTAATTTTCCAGGCTATAGTAGTTAGCAGATTGATTTTGGATTCGATAAACTCATCACCTATATTCATCAGCATAAAACAGCCTGTTCCATAGGTGTTTTTAACCATTGCATTATCAATGCACATCTGGCCAAAAAGCGCTGCGTGCTGATCGCCGGCTATACCGGCAATAGGAATCTTTGATGCAAAAATAGTGGTGGCTGTTTCGCCATATATTTCGCTGCTTTGCTTCACCTCGGGCAGCATGTTTGCCGGGATATCAAATAGGGCCAGCAACTCCTGATCCCATTCTAAGGTGCGGATATTGAACAGCATGGTCCGGCTTGCATTGGTAACATCCGTTGCGTGTACCCGTCCGCGGGTGAATTTCCATACCAGCCAGCTATCTACCGTACCAAATGCCAGTTCACCGGCATTGGCTTTATCGCGTGCGCCCGGTACATTATCCAGTATCCACCTTATTTTAGAAGCTGAAAAATAAGCGTCAATTACCAACCCGGTTTTTGAGCGGATCAAATCTCCACGGCCATCGTTCTTTAGCTGATCGCAAAAGGCAGCCGTGCGCCTGTCCTGCCAAACTATCGCGTTATAAATCGCTTCGCCGGTTGTGCGATCCCAAACTATGGTGGTTTCGCGTTGGTTGGTTATACCAATGGCCCTAATATTGGTGCCATTAATACCCATTTTAACTGTTGCTTCGGCGGCAACACTGGCCTGGGTTGACCATATCTCGTTCGGATCATGTTCCACCCAACCCGGCTGAGGAAATATCTGCGTGAATTCTTTTTGAGCAACCGATCTGATCTGCCCTTTATGATCAAACACAATAGCACGAGAACTGGTTGTGCCCTGGTCAAGGGCCAAAATGTACTCTTCCATTATCAGGCTTTATTATTTATAACTGGTGATATAAATCTACATTATATTTTTAAACGTAAACTATGTATGGTTACAATAAATATGCTTTCGCAAGGCTTTTAAATTCAGCAACCTGTTCCCTTTGCCATTTACTATCCTTGCCTAATTCTAAAGCCATTAAGGTGGCAACAAGCGGGGCAGCTTCCATTGCTACCTGTGCATCTAAAAACAACAGCCTTACCCTGCGGGCCAATACATCTTCAACTGTTCGGGCCATTTCATGCCTTGCTGCCCATATCACTTCGGCCAGTAAGTACTCATAGCGAGGATGCAGTTTTTTACCCCATTCCGCATTTTCATTTACCAGGGCAAGCACTTTGTCCCGGTCGCTTCCATAAATATAAAGGTGGTCACGCCAGTCAACCCCCATTATACTGCCATGTATAGGAAGATTTTTAGTGCCACATGATTTAGGTTTTAACTTACCGGTTTGTATCGCTTTATCAACCGTATCTTCTCCCATCCGCCTATAAGTTGTCCATTTTCCACCAGTTATCGTAACCAGGCCAGATTCTGAAACAATAAGTTTATGACTGCGCGATATTTCTTTTGTTCCTGATGAATCATCCTGCGGGGCGGCCAAAGGGCGCAAACCTGCAAACACGCTCAATACATCTTTACGGGTGGGCGTTGTAGTTAAGTATTTGGCCGCGGTGTTCAATATAAAATCAATCTCTGCCTCTAATGCCACCGGTTCAAGGCTATGCGTATCAAGAGGCGTGTCAGTTGTGCCAACAACTAATTTATTGTGCCACGGAACTACAAAAAGCACCCGGCCATCGTCAGTTTTGGGAATCATCAACGCATCGGTTGCAGGCATAAAAGATCTATCTATTACCAAATGCACTCCCTGGCTCGGCCTTACTAATGGCTTTTTGCCGGGGATATCCATTTGCAACAGATCATCAACAAAAACACCTGTAGCATTAATAACCATTTTGGCTTTGAGCTGATAGGTTGTTCCTGTTTCCACATCTGTTGCAACAACACCTGATATCTTCCTCTTCTCGTTTTTTGCAAGGCCGGTCACTTTAAAATAGTTAAGCACAGTTGCCCCCTGCTCCAAACAGGTCTGGGCCAGGTTTATGGCCAGCCTCGAATCATCAAACTGGCCGTCGTGATAAACTACACCTCCGTATAATCTTTTGGGATCTATACCCGGCAACCTGGAAAGCACGTCCTTTTTCGGAATGTGTTTTGTTTTGCCAAAGCTTAACTTACCCGCTAAAAGATCATAGATCCCTAAGCCTGCAGAATAAAAAATACGCTCCCACCATTGGTAGTTGGGGATAATAAAAGATACATTTTTTACCAAATGAGGAGCATTTTTTAGTAAAAGACCTCTTTCATATAAAGCCTCTTGTACCAAACCGATATTACCCTGTGCCAGGTAACGCACGCCGCCATGTACCAGTTTAGTGCTGCGGCTTGACGTGCCTTTTGCAAAATCAGCCTGTTCCAGTGATAAAGTTTGATAACCTCTTGTTGCAGCATCAAGGGCGGTACCCAAACCTGTTGCCCCACCGCCAATTACAATAAAATCCCATTCCTTTTCAGGGCTGCTTAGTGGTTTTAAAAGCTCAGTTCTACCAGTGGGGATCATAAACAGCAATTTAATAGCTTAAAACCAACCGCACATTAATTCAGAAATATCAAATTAAAAACAATGCGTAAGAGATGACTATCATTGATCATTATCAGTTTCTTCCTTTAATTCATCTTCTTTTTTGCCATTGCCCAAATGGATTTTAGGCTTTTCCTGGGTGCCTGTTATCGTCATCGGGATACCAAATATCCCGAATGGGGGTAAGCCAAGTCTGAATTTAAGGTTAAGGTCGCCATTGAAGCTTACCTGGCCTTCAATCCTGGGCCTAAAACCTGCTACCCTCATTTTGGTGCGTTCAATGGTGATGATATTATTGGCAATAGTGGTTTTAATATCCACTTTTGAAACATCGGAAGTCTTAGAAAGGCTATCATGACCTGTTTGTTTGCCAACTGCGCCAAATAATTTAAAGCCCTTTATTTTAATTTTCTTTAATGACAGTACTCCGCCACCTTTTAAAGAAGGATATATTGGCCGCATATTATTGTTCAGTTTGCCGCTTAACTTATAATCCAACGAAACTATACCTTCTGCATTTGCTGCCGATGTAGCCATATCGTGAAATAACTTGATCTGGTTATATGCTTTTTTGATATCGAAATCCTGGGCGTTAATATGATAATCAAAAAAAGCTTTCTGTGGTGTTATGCTGCCATAAGTGGCATCCATCACTACAGGAGTCCCTATAAGGCTAAATCCTGCCTGTTTTAATATGATCTGACCCTTGCTGATCGTCATCTGCCCCTTCACATCATTAATATCCATGCCATTGTATTTCACCTTTTTTACATCGGCAGTAAAATTGAGGTTAAGGTTAGCAGGTACCAATATTACACCCGATGCCGCGGCAGCCTTTTTTGATGGATTGGTGGCAGGGGGTGGCCCATCCGCAAAAGCCATAAAATCATCCGCTATAATTAAACCGCTTTTAAGGTTGAAATCACCCTGTAAGGGCGAATTTGCTTTCACAGCGTAATCAATAACATTTGATAAAGCGCCATCCAATACTATTACCGACTTGCCATAATTTGCGGTGAAAGCATCGAACTTCATCTTATCCTGTTTGAAGCTGAAAACGCCTGTTTTTATCAGGAACGGTTTAGGGAACAGGTCAGAACTAAGCGCAAGGTCTTTTACCTTCATTGTACCCGAGTTAAATAACTGGTCATAACGTCCAGCTGTGGCATCACTTTGTTTTCCTTTAAGGGAGAAATTAGTGGTGATAAGCCCTTTCACATTATAGCCTTTCAAGGCAAATACCTTGTAGATCTTTCCAATATCCAGTGTTCCTTGCGAGGTGATGTTATAGCGCAGGTTAGCAAAGTTTTGCAGATCGGCTTTTAACAGGAAGGGCTGACCTTCAAATTTAAGCGAAACGGGTTTTATAGCGACTTTAAGTCCGCTTAATGATCCTGTGGTATTAACAATATTTGCGCTGATTTGCAGATTTTCAATAGGATGAGGATAGTATTTGGTCTGTATATAGCCATCTTTCAGGTTGATAGCAGCTTTGGTAACCGGGTATATTTTACGGGCCGCAATATAATTGCCCTTTGTTTGCACGTCTATGTCCAGGTCTCCGCGGATATCCATATTATCTGCAGGGTAAAATTGCTTCAGATCGGCCAGGTGAAATTTTGCCTGTAAGCCGCCATCCATCGTCAGTCCCGAAGTATTACTCAGCCTGAAATACCCCTTTATAAAATTGTTCAGCGCGTTAACATTCAGGTTTTCCAGTTGCAGGGTGAAGTTCTTATAATTATTATCCGGGCAAGCGGCGTCAAGATCAAAGCTGATATTCTTAACCCCCTCGGGTAGTTTAGCGTATTTTATGTAGCCGTCCCTGAAAGATGATTTCAAACTGAATTTCGGCACACTGGTTATCAC
>JAQBOK010000014.1 GCA_028288085.1 Mucilaginibacter sp. | reverse complement strand
AGAAACCATAAAGAAAGATCTGCCAAAAGGCTTTCAGACTGCTGAATTTGTTCAGGAGCATGGTTTCCTTGATTTTATAATTGACCGCCGGGAAATGAAGGAGAAATTGGCAACGTTTTTAAAAATGATGGCAAATTAACCTCGACAAGAGAATAGATTTCTATAAACTTTTTTATAAAAGCAAAACAGGCCCCGATAAATCGGGGCCTGTTTTGTACTGTGCGCCTGGTAAACGCCTGTCAGATACTTTCGGTACCTGGCTCATGGCCAATCATACGGCCGGTAGTCCGCCCTTGGCTGCGGCTTTCAAAATCTGTTTTTGCCGGTACTACAGACGGAAATTCTTTTTTATTTGGCGGAGTTACGTCATTTCGCTCAGTAAAGGAAGCATCCGCGCCTTCTCTTTGAGGATTTGCTTCACTCTCATGCGGATAAAGTATTTCTTCCTTTGAATTACTTTGCCCGGGATTTTCTTTCGGCATTTTACCTGATCCCGGGTTATTCTCCTGATTTTTATTATCCTGCGCTTGGCCGGATTTATTTTTGGTAGTTATCATCGGTTTATGCATTTAGTAATACCTTATAAACCTTTGCAATTACCTTATTGTTTTTCTTTTTTTTCTTTAAAAGAAAATACCTTAAACCTATTAGTTGTTAAAGTTAATTTTAACTACACAGTTACCAAGCACAATTCTTTAAGTTTGGCAACCGTAAAATCCACCTCTTCTTTTGTATTGTATTTTGAGAAGGAAAAACGAACAGAAGGCCGCGAAGAGTTGCCCCCTATGGCACTTAATACATGCGAACCTATATCCGTGCCCGAGCTGCATGCGCTGCCACCGGAAGCTGATATACCGGCTATATCCAGGTTAAATAACAACATATCCGCCATATCGCTGCAGGGGAATGATACATTTAGCACCGTATATAAACTCTTCATAGGATCTATTTCGCCATTAAAATCAATTCCATACACATTCTCCTTTAGCTGATCTATCATATATGTTTTCAATCCCTGAACATATTGATGATTTTGCTCCATATCAGCATAGGCAATCTCAAGCGCCTTTGCCAGCCCTACAATACCGTAAACATTTTCGGTACCGCCACGCATATTGCGTTCCTGTGCGCCGCCATAAATAAATGGTTTTATTTTGATGCGGTGATTGACATGTAAAAAGCCTATTCCTTTAGGACCATGCAGCTTATGCGCAGCACAAACCATAAAATGCGCCTTCAGCTTTTTAAGATCATGCTTATAATGCCCCATGGTTTGCACCGTATCAGAATGGTAAATGGCATTATGCATTTCGCAAATATCTCCAATGCGTTCCATATCACTAATAGTACCCAGTTCATTATTGGCGTGCATTAGTGATACTAAACTGCGGCTATTGTTCTTTAGCAACTCTTCTAAATGATCATAATTAATATTGCCCTTCCCGTCCACATCCACAAAACTCAGTTTTATTGTACCCAACTTTTCCATGGCCTCCAGTGTGTGGATCACTGCATGGTGTTCTAAACGGCTTGAAACAGCATGTTTTAACTGATTATCAATTATACCGCATCTGATGGCTGTATTATCAGCCTCGGTACCACCCGAGGTAAAAAATATTTCCGCAGGTGACGTATGCAACAGGTTAGCGATAGTTTTACGTGATCGTTCAATCAATGACCTGGCTTCACGACCATGCGCATGTATGGATGAAGGATTGCCATAATTATTCTCCATTACCTTATACATTTCTTTCAAAACTTCAGGATCAATAGGAGTAGTAGCAGCATTGTCAAAATAAACACGCATAGGTAAATATTGAATTGGTTAATTATTGTAACAATTATTTCTTGAACTTAATAAACAGGAAAAAATTGTACGGATTCTATATATCCAGATCAAAAATAAAGTCAGTCTTTTAAATTCAAAATTTCCTTTATATCGGCTATTATCTTATTAGCCAAATTTTCAGCAACAGTTTCAGAATTTCCCTCAGAATAAATACGAATGATAGGCTCTGTGTTTGACCTGCGCAAGTGTACCCATTCCTTATCAAATTCTATTTTTAAACCATCAATGGTTGTATGGGGCTGCTTTTTATACTTATCTTCTACTTTAAGCAAAAGGCTGTCAATATCCATTTCCGGGGTCAGGGTTATTTTATTCTTAGAGATAAAATAGCCCGGATAAGTGCTCCTTAAATTAGAAACTGATTTACCATACTTAGCCAAATGTGTTAAAAACAAAGCAAGTCCTACCAAAGCATCACGACCATAATGTAATTCGGGATAGATCACTCCCCCATTACCTTCGCCACCTATTACAGCATCTACTTCCTTCATTTTATTAACCACGTTAACCTCTCCTACAGCTGCGGCATGATATTGGCCGCCTGCTTTTTCAGTAACATCACGCAAAGCGCGGGTTGATGAAAGATTAGAAACGGTATTGCCTTTTTTGTTTTTTAATACGTAATCGGCAACAGCAACTAAAGTATATTCCTCGCCAAACATGTTGCCATCCTCACAAACAAAAGCTAAGCGGTCAACATCCGGGTCTACAGCAATTCCCAGGTCCGCTCGTTTTTTTATCACTTCCTTTGATAGTGTAACAAGGTTTTCGGGTAAAGGTTCTGGGTTATGCGGAAAATTACCATCAGGTTCGCAAAATAGTTTATGTACCGTTTTCACACCCAATGCTTCCAGTAAGGCCGGAATAAATATTCCACCTGTTGAATTAACACAATCTATTACAATGTTAAAATTAGCTTTGGTAATAGCGGCAACATCAACCAATGGCAATGCCAATACATGGTCAATATGCTTTTGCAAGTAACTATTATCAATAATTACTTTACCCAGATCATTTACATCAGCATATTTAAAATCACTGCTTTCGGCAATGTCAAGTACTTCTTTGCCATCAGCATCGCTGATAAACTCGCCATCATGGTTAAGCAATTTCAAAGCATTCCATTGCTTGGGATTATGGCTGGCAGTCAATATTATTCCACCGGCGGCATGCTCTAAGGGAACGGCTATTTCCACCGTTGGTGTGGTTGAAAGCCCCAGGTCTATTACATCAATACCCAATCCCTGCAGGGTGCCCACCACCAGATTATTTACCATACTGCCAGAAATACGTGCATCACGGCCTACTATGATCTTTTTTTTACCCGACCTTTTTAATGCCCATGCACCAAAGGCAGAGGTAAATTTTACGATATCCAATGGGGTTAAACCATCTCCAACAGCACCTCCTATAGTGCCCCTTATTCCTGAAATTGATTTTATTAATGTCAAAATATTAAATTATGTGCCTGCAAAATTAAAAATATTTGGCCGATAGGAGCACAAAATCGCATGGTTTAAGCGTCATTTTATCGGGTAAATTTGCTACTCTTCTTAACACGATGTATAGAGAATGGTTTTATAAGTGGCTTAATTCTCCAATTACTATTTATTATAAGTGATTTTTGAACAAAGCAGTTTTAAAATAATGACTATTTTTGGATGCTACGGTCTTGAGAAACTCGAAATCGATTACCCGGGCTGTTTAATATTTATATGCAAATTATCACATGCTTGAACACCTTATAGAACTGGATCGCCATCTGTTTTATTTTATTAACCACGACCTGAGCAATCCTTTTTTTGATTGGTTAATGCCGCTACTGCGCAACGCAAGGTTTTGGATCCCATTATATGTATTTATTATAGTTTTTTGTTTGTGGCGATATAAAAAGGCCGGGGTAATCATTATTATACTATTGGCACTTTCGGCGGGGTTTGCTGATTTTACGAGCGTTCACCTCATGAAATACAATGTTAAAAGATTAAGGCCTTGCCGGGACCCGGTTGTAGCGCGAACAGATATCAGCCGTGTTCCCTGCGGAACAGGCTACAGTTTCCCCTCAACCCATGCAACAGACCATTTTGCCATGGCCGCCTTTTTAAGCCTGGTATTTTTCAGAAAATGGCGATGGATATGGGTATTAGCCCTTTTATGGGCAGGTTCCATTTGTTTTGCACAGGTATATGTGGGTGTGCATTTCCCTATTGATGTTACTGTCGGTGCACTATATGGTATTATAGTGGGGGCTTTATTCGCTTTATTGTTTAAAAAACTACAACCCCATTTTTAATGGCTCTCTGGAAAGTAATTGTATTGTTCTTAGGCGCGTTTACCGGCGGCATGGCCGTGTTTCTGTTTAAAGGAGATAACCATAAAAACTTAAAACTGGTGCTATCGTTTAGCGGCGCCTACCTATTTGGCATAACGGTTTTGCATTTGATACCCGATGCCTATCATGGTAATGACAATTATGTAGGCGTATTTATCCTGATAGGCTTTTTATTCCAGATCGTACTCGAACAATTTTCGGATGGTATAGAACATGGTCATATACACAAACATGAGCCGGACCATATTGCCTTCCCATTAGGCATCCTGGTGAGTCTTTGTATCCATGCATTTTTAGAAGGAATGCCCCTTGCCGAAGGCAACCAAAACCAACTGGTGTATGGAATAGCCCTGCACCATGTACCAGCAGCTTTTGCCTTGGCAACGGTACTACTTGCCAATAAACAGGGTAAAAGTAAAACCATATTTTATATCGTGCTTTTCGCGGTAATGGCGCCTACTGGCTATTTTTTTAGTAACGCGCTAAGTTCTGGTGGTATTGGTAATTTACAACATTACTTTAACCGCATTATGGGTGTGGTTATTGGTATATTTTTGCATATTTCAACCACTATACTGTTCGAATCAAGTTCAGATCATAAGTTTACCCTGCGTAAAATGGTAGCGGTATTGTTAGGTGTTGGGATAGCGCTGGCAGGTTTTGTGAGTGAGTTGTAGGTTTCCCCTGAACGGCGATTTTTTTTACAAATCCAAAATTCTGGGCTAGCTCACCCTCTTAACTTGTCCAGCAGATCGCTTAATGCTCCGGCTTCCTCTTCAGTGAGGTTGTTTTTAAAGATCTCTTTGGTTTTAAATTCTATATCCATTTTTGATAAAATATCCAATCCTACATCACTTATACGGATATCTACAGCACGGCGATCTTTATTATTAGTGCAACGCGAAACCAGGCCCTTTTGTACCAGGCGATCAACAATGCGTGATGCATCAGACATTTTATCCAGCATGCGTTCTTTTATCATATTTACGGTGGCGGGTTTGGGATATTGCCCCCTAAGTATACGCAACACATTAAATTGCTGACTGGTAAGATTATGTTTTTCGAAATGACAACGCAAAGAATTATTCAACCAGCCATAAGTATATGTTAGATTAATAACTACTTTGTGAAGGTTATCCTCAAATTTTGTGCTTTGTATTTCCTCTTCAATACGCATATTTAAATTCAATTGGTGCTCAGTACAAATATGCGATTAATTCTTAATTTGTTTTGATCCTTTTGGTTTTCCATAGCCCCAAGGGCAATGCAAACACTTATTTTTACAGCAATACCCCCTCTTTAAATGATACTCTTTGGTAAAAACAAAATTACCATCTTCATTAATGTAATAATCGATATTCTCCTTAAGCATCCTAATTCAACAGTTTTACAAAAATAGCATTACCAAAGTGTTTTCTTAAATAGCTGCCATCTCCGTGCAGTGTCCATACCTGTTGTGGTTGGGTACATTCAATAGCTTGCAGGATATCGTTCCAGTCGGCATGATCTGATATAAATAAAGTATCATTCTGGTTTACCTGCAGGTTTTTCCATCCGGAAGCAAACAATCGCTTTACACCCGTTGCCCTTGAATAGCTATCAAATGTAAAAGGAGGAACGATATACACATACTCCTGCTGATTTTTCATGAGCTTGCGGCCATACAATTGATATTTGCCGGGTGAGAAGTTCATTTTTTCGTAGATAGCATTTATGGGCATGATACGGTGATGCACCAGTATTGTTTTTTGCGGGGCCTGCTCGTTGATCAGCCTGATTAACCGCTGACTTTTACCCAGGCTATAGGCTCCTAAAAGTATATTGATCTTGATATCATTCAACTTTTGTATTTCAGCAACAGGATCCGGATGTTTAGTATCTGGATTGGCAAATGTACTTTCGGTTATTAATACATCCGTTTTAACCCACTCAAGTGGTTCGCAAGTAGCGTCGGCTTGTAATTTGTAATCGCCGGTGTATAGGTACTTCACACCCATATATTCCATCGATACTTGTGCTGAACCAAGAATATGCCCTGCCGGCACAAATGTAATTTGTACCCCGCCAATATGAAAAGGCTGATAATACCCCGCAATATTGAATGCCTTTGCTGCGTTTTTGCCATACCTCAATTTCATAAAAGCTGCAGTGGCTTCGGTACAATATACCTCATCATTACCGCTAATTGCATGATCGGCATGAGCATGTGAAATTACAACGTGTTTTACAGGCTGCTTCGCATCGATATAAAAATCTCCGTACTTGCAGTATAGCCCGTTAGCATCAAAATAAAGAAAATCATCTAATATCATTTGACAGCTGCGAGGTATAAAAATTGTTGATGAAGTTTTAAAACCTGTGGAATAACCAGTTCTGTGTCGTCGTTCCGAATTACATAATTGGCTAATTTTGCTTTCTTTTCTTCGGAGAATTGACGGGCATTGCGGCTTTCTACTTCAGCATAGGTTAAACCATCTCGTTGCATCACCCGCTGTATACGCAATTCAACTGGCGCAGTAACCATAACAGAATAATCGCACATTTTATACGAACTGCTTTCAAACAATAAAGCTGCCTCCTTTATCACATAGGGAACATCCTTAATCTGCTCAACCCAACTATCAAAGGCCCTGAAAACTGCAGGGTGAACCAATAAATTCAGTTTATTTAACTCTGTTTCATTATTAAAAACAATAGCGGCTATATATTTCCGGTTTAATGTGCCATCACTAAAGTAAGTTTCGGTACCAAAGGATGTTTTTAAAGCGTTGACAAGTAGAGGATCGGTTGTCATTACCTTTTTGGCTGCATCATCGGCATAAAAAACCGGGATACCCAATACTTCAAATATCTTGCTTACGATAGTTTTGCCACCGCCGATGTTCCCGGTTATACCTATTTTCAGCATTTTACTTCCTTACTATAAAATCAATATTTTGCGGTTCGATCTTTACTATTTTACAATATGCAGGCAAACGGGTAAGCTTTACCGGCAATGTGCTGTACCCATGGTCACGCCAAAGGCCCAGATCAGCCGAAGCTTCAAAAAAATCCTCGTCTGTTTGGGCATATTTCCTTAAAGAAATAGTAAAAGTAACTTTAACTTTTTGAGGAAATACCTTCACATTATAATAATTGCGATTATTGGTAAGTTTAACCGGGATCTGCACAGTTTTCTCAGTAAACTCATCTACCGGAATAACTACCTGTACCGATTTGGGATATATACTTATGTTTCCCTCTCTTACAGGCTGAAGATCAAGGCGGGTTCTTATGGTTTCGTTCACGCTATCAAGCCCCAGCGAATCGGTATTCCATGATTTTATCTTTTCCAGGATATTCCCTGGCCCATTTAGGGTAACATAAGCGGGGTTAACAGATATATCATTAGATTGGGCAAACTGATGTTGGTATTTTATACCGGTTAACAGCTTCACAGGAACCCTCTTAACAGCTCTGTCGGAAAAATCAAAAAATAATGTATCAGGGCTAAACGACACGATCTGTTCGTCAAACTCTTTTCTATCATTTATTTGCTTTAATTGCGAACTCAGTACTATGTAGTCCTTATTGTCGAGCGTATGAAGATCAACATTAATGATCTTGTTTGCATTATCCACCTTTGAGAAAAGCATTTGCCAACCTGTCCCTTGCATTATAACGTTAATTGTATCAGGCTGCAAAGAGTGAAAAGCGCGTTTTTGAGGCGAGTTCTTATAGGATAATACCTCTTTTACGCTAAAATTATAGTTATTAGACAGCGTTGTAAATATCCAGGCACAAATAGCCAGCCCCAGGCAGGTAACAAATGCCGATAAACGCCGTCGTTCTGTGGTTGAGAGTTTTATTAATGCCATTTCAAATTCAAAAGTAAAAAGTCAAAACTGAAAAGTTTGCCAACGTGCCTTCTTTTTTGACTTTTCACTTTTAAATTCAGACCCTTATTTGGCCGTAGCGGGCGGCGTATTTAACGCTTTAGAAGATTCTAAAGAAATAGCCGATTTTTCGAAACGGATCTTGTGGCCACCCTCAGTTTCAACCAAAAAAGTAGTATCAGCTACATCAATAATTTTACCGTGGATACCCGCAGTAGTTATTACCTTATCTCCTTTTTTAAGTTCCTCTACGTATTTTTTCTGATCTTTTTGTTTCTTAACCTGAGGGCGTATCATAAAGAAATAAAACACCACAATGATCAATACCAAGGGTATAAATGATCCTAAACCACCAAAACCACCGGTACCACCGGCTTGTAATAAAATTGTTGCTATCATGTTTAATATTAATTATTTTGGATCTACTTCGCCAATTAAATGCACCAGGTTTTGAGCTGGGTTTGTATTGGCAGTTATTGTAATTTGCTTGTCCTGTAAGCCCATTTTTGTGGCACTGTTAAAAGTCACCTTTATTGCTGCGCTCTCGCCCGGCTGAATGGGTTTGCGCGGCCATTCAGGCTTGGTGCAACCGCAAGAGGCAACCGCATCTGAAATGATCAAAGGTGACTTGCCGGTATTGGTGAATTTAAAATCATAAGATACCTTATCGCCGGTTTTGATCTTACCGAAATCATGCGTTTCCTTTTCAAATTTCATTACAGGGCCTTCGCCGGCTGCAGCAGTAGTTGTATTAGCTGACAGATTACTGTTTGCTTGATTTGAATTATTACAGGCCATCAGCATACTTACTGCTACAATGCCTAAAAACAGCTTTTTCATTACTATAATTATCCTATTTAACAATGTTTACTGTGCGTTACTTCTTAAAGGTGTATTATTCTTCAATTAAGCCTCTTCCTATTTTCCTTATTTTGTTCTCCGCTTTTAACTCGTACAAAATCTTGTCTAAGATACCGTTTATAAATGAATTACTTTTAGGTGTACTAAACTCCTTTGATATTTCAAGGTATTCATTAATAGTTACTTTGACCGGGATAGAATTAAAGTTAATAAATTCGGCGATAGCCATTTTCATTAATAAAGTATCCATCATGGCAATACGCTCAGGTTCCCAGTTCTGAGTTTTTTTGCCAATCATTTCCTGGTATTCATCGTTGTGCCGAATGCTTTCCTGAAACAGATTAACAATAAATTCCCGGTCATCAACCCAATTCCCGGTAACTTCTGCCAGTTTGTTCAACTTATAATCATCATTGGCAAAGTTCTTAAATGTTTTTGCTATTAAGGCTTGCAATACATCCTTGTCAACCGGCCAGAAAATAAATTTATCTTCAAAAACCTGTTCGGCCATTATCGATTTCAGGATCACTTTTTTGAAAATAAACTTAATGATGTCCTTATCGGTTTGGATCGTGTCGTCTGTTTTTTGAAGGTAATCGCTATATTCGGTGGAGTTTTTAAGAATAATAAACAGCGATTTTGCGAGTTCAGGCTCAAACGTCCACGAAATTTTGTATTTTTTTAATGACGTTAAATACTCTTCGTTTTTATTTAACGTAGTGATAAACCTATTTTCAAGAATTTTGAGTTTGGGAATCAGGTCATCAGCCGTTGGCAAATGTTTATGTGCTCTCTCGTCGGCATCATTTGCCGCATAGTTTACCACTTCCGAAATTAAAGAAAGCATCCAGATATACATTTCGTATACCATATCAACGCTTTGCAGCAGGTTTTTTTCGTGGTGCTTTATCTCTTTACTATCAGATTGATGGTAGGCATATAGTGCCTGTAATACTTTTACCCTTAGATGTCTTCTGTTTAACATGTTATAAAGAACGATTTAGCCCGCCGGTCAACGGGTACTGTTTAATATTTATTTAATATGTTGATTTAACTTTTTTAATATCTGATATACGCTTTTCTGCAATTTTATTGGCGGCCTCGATAGTCGAAATATTTTCAGCCTTTGATAATCTTAATACATTACGTGTTGCTTCATAAATATTCTCAGTAAGTTGCAGCGTACGTTTTTTGCTGAATCCCATTAGCTCCGAATAGCAATTGATGACCCCACCCGCATTGATAACATAATCAGGGGCAAATAATATCCCCTTTTCAAGCAACATACGTCCATGTATATACTCATCTTCGAGCTGATTGTTTGCCGAACCTGCTATAATGGAATATTTAAGTTTATTAATTGTTTGCGCGTTTATAGTTGCCCCCAGCGCGCATGGCGAATAAATATCGGCATCCAAATCAAAAATCGTATTATTTGAAACAGCTTGCGCACCATACTTTTTAGCTACCTGCCCTGTACGCTCGTCATTAATATCGCTTACGTAAACCATAGCATTCTCATCGCGAAGCAATCGTACCAGGTTTTCTCCCACGTGGCCAATCCCTTGTACTATTACTGATTTTCCGGCCAAACTATCATTACCATGAAGCTCCTTTACAGCAGCCTTAATACCCATAAAAACCCCGAGAGCAGTAATAGGCGATGGATCACCACTACCACCTATGCTTTCCGGAACACCCATCACATGCTGCGTTTCCATACGGATATATTCCATATCCTTAGGATTTGTGCCAACATCCTCGGCTGTTATAAATTCCCCGTTAAGATTTTTGATGAAACGACCAAATTTCCGCAGCAGTGCTTCAGTTTTATCCTTGTGAGAATCGCCAATGATCACCGCTTTGCCACCGCCCAGGTTTAGGCCGGCAACCGCAGCTTTGTAGGTCATGCTTTTAGATAAGCGTAACACGTCATTCAAAGCATCCGCCTCTGTTTTGTATGCCCACATACGTGTTCCACCCAAAGCGGGGCCCAAAGTAGTATCATGAATAGCTATTATAGCTTTCAGTCCGGTATCCGGATCACTACAAAACACTATTTTTTGATGACCAAAAACATTCATTTGGTCAAACAGCGATTCATTTGTATTTTGAGCTGACATTATATTAAACAGGTAGCAATGTAATTGTTTAGGACGCCTGACAAAAGTATAGGTTTTTTTGATTGTGACAAACTTAATTTAGCTTATAGTTGATAGATGAGGGCATTTTGGCACATAAATATTGCGTTATAGTTGTTTTATGATTTTTCTATGAATTATGAACCCTCAAGAATGATCCATAAAAAACATACTTTTGTAGCAAGCCTATGAAGAGTCTTGCTTACCTGAATAAATTCTTTTACAAATACCGATGGCGGCTTATTCCGGGGGTACTGTTCGTCATTATTTCTAACCTTTTTGGTGTATTAACAGCTTCAGTTATTCGTATCGCATTTGACCTTGTGAACGAAAACATTTCTTTGTATCATTTATTTTCGGGCTACAGCAGGCAACTTATTATTTATGAGATTTTTGGTTACAGCATGCTGCTTTTTGGCGGGATAGTACTTGCTTTGGCCCTTATCAGGGGGCTATTTCTGTTTTTAATGAGGCAAACTATCATACTGATGTCGCGGCATATTGAATATGACCTTAAAAACGAAATTTATAACCATTACCAGCTTTTGTCGCTTGCCTTTTATCGCCGCCATAATACCGGTGACTTGATGAACAGGGTAACCGAGGATGTAAGCCGGGTGCGTATGTACCTGGGCCCTGGTATTATGTATACCATTAATACGATTACGCTTTTTATAATTGCTATTTGCTTTATGCTTACAGTAAATGTAAGACTCACTATATTTTCTATTATGCCCCTGCCCGTGTTGGTGATAACTATTTATTATGTAAATAATATTATCCATTTCAGAAGTGAAAAAATACAGCAGCGCTTATCAGCATTATCCAGCTTCGTACAGGAAAATTTTTCGGGCATAAGGGTTATTAAATCTTATGTAAGAGAAGATACTGTTCGCCAAAGTTTTGCGGGTGAAAGTGAAAATTACAAAACACATTCTATGGCGCTGGTAAAGGTACAGGCCCTGTTTTTTCCCCTGATGCTTTTGCTGGTAGGGCTTAGTAATGTGATCATAATGTATGTGGGTGGCATTGAGGTAATGAAAGGCACTATTACACCGGGTAATATAGCAGAGTTTATTGTGTATCTCAATATGCTTACCTTTCCGGTTATGTCATTAGGCTGGGTAACCTCATTGATACAGCGTGCTGCCGCATCGCAAAAAAGGATCAACGAATTTTTAGATGAGCAGCCCGAGATCGTTTCGCCTAATGTCCCAATACGAAAAGTACAGGGGCGGATAAGTTTTAACAACGTTTCCTTTCTTTACCCCGATACAGGCATTCAGGCCTTAAAAAATGTGTCATTTACTGCAGAACCTGGTCAAATGATCGCCATTATTGGGCGAACAGGTTCAGGAAAATCGACTATCGCTAATTTAATGATGCGCATGTATGATACTACTGGGGGCGAAATACTGATTGATGATCAACCAATTCAACATCTTAATCTCGAAGGATACCGATCACAGGTAGGCTTTGTGCCGCAGGAGGTTTTTCTTTTCTCTGATACCATTGCCAATAACATTGCATTTAGCGCGGATGTGCTGGATATGCCCAAAATTGAACAGGCTGCCAAAGACGCCGCGGTGTACAAAAATATAATTGAGCTTGAAAAAGGATTTGAAACGTTGATTGGCGAACGTGGTGTTACCCTATCAGGTGGACAGAAACAAAGGGTATCTATAGCAAGGGCGGTAGTAAAACAACCGCAGATATTGATCTTTGATGATTGCCTGTCGGCAGTTGACACCCGTACCGAAGAGGAAATACTAAACAACCTTGGCAATATTATGCAGGGTAAAACCAGCATTATTATAGCCCATCGCATATCAACTATAAAAAATGCCGACAAGATATTAGTGACAGATAATGGCGAAATTGTGGAACAGGGAACCCACATTGAATTAATGCAGCGCAAGCAGGTTTACTTTGAGTTATACGAAAAACAGCTGCTTGAAGAAGAAGAAAATGCTTAAAATTTAACGCATACATTAAAAATATCACTTATTGTTTGAAAAAAATACAACAATATTATTTTTAATACTTACACTTTGAAAATTTATTTATATTTATACCGATCAAATACTAATTACAATTATTTAACATGGGCGATTTTGAAAACAGAGAGCGTGAAGAGGTTTTCTCAAAGAAGGTTAGAGCCGGAAAGAGAACTTATTTTTTTGATGTAAAGGCAACACGATCAAACGATTATTATGTTACCATTACTGAAAGCAAAAAAAGGCTTGAGGATGGTGTTTTTATTAAACATAAAATCTTTCTATATAAAGAAGATTTCGAAAAATTTGCCGAAGGTTTAAGAGATACTGTAGAGTATATCAAAGCCAACCAGGAAGTTGTAGAAAAACGTTATGAATTCATCGAATCGCCTGAAGTAGCTAAAACAGCCGATGAAGATTTTTCATTCGACGTCTGATATTGAAACTTAACTAAACTAATACCATAAGAAAGAGGCCGTCTCATAAGTACTTATGAGGCGGTTTTTTTATTATATCGGCTTTCGGGTTAAGTTATTAGGGAATAAAGTTATATCTGCGAAAAAGCAGTTCGATAAACATTGCTGAGGTTTTTAAGGTAAAAAGGGAGGAAAAGCCTTAAGCTTTCCACTTTCTGAGGTTATGAGCGATGGATAGTAGGCCTATTTCGACCTCGGTTTTGGCCATTCCTTTCAGCAGAAAGCGCCTGAAACCGTGATTGTGTTTCAGGTGGGCGAATACCGGTTCCACATCGGCAGGCCTTCGCTTCCGGTATTTGATACCCTGCTCCGTATTCAATCTCTCTTTTGCTGCCTGCTTGGGTTTTCTTAGGGAATGATTCACTTCAACAATGCGGTTGCCGGGGTTCTGGTGGCATACGCCGGCGCATCGGGCAATTATTACAGTTTTGCGCCCGATACCGGCTGATGAGTTGTACATGGCCCGATGAGGTTACCCTTTGCCCGTCACCGATGTGTGCCATCCGCTGACCATCGGACAGGTCAGGCAGTTCTCCGCTTCGTTGTAATGCAGACTGTCATTACTGAACGCCTTGGTGCCTTCCTTCTGCTCTTTATCAAAAGTGTTGTATTTGATATAGACTTCGATGCCTTTTTGCTGTAATATGCCGTAGTTCTCGTCCGAGCCGTAACCGGCATCGGCTACAACTGCTTCAGGAAGTATATTGTACAGGTTTTCATATTGTTCGATGTGCAATGGAAGGGTTTGGTAGTCGGTAGAAGTTTGATGCAGCGTGTAGTTAAGTATAAACTGGTCTTGTGTGGATATTTGCAGGTTATAAGCAGGCTTAAGCTGTCCGTTCAGCATATGGTCTTCCTTCATGCGCATAAAAGTGGCATCCGGGTCGGTTTTTGAAAAACTGTTACGGTTACCCAGCTGCTTTTCCTGTTCATCATACGTTCCAGGTTTGCAGGCCAGTTCTTTTTAGCGTAGTTCAGCCTTTGTTTTACTTGCTTGCTGACTTCTTCCTTATCATCCAGCGCCGCATCGATCTTAGCGATAGTTTCCTTTACCTTTTCAGGGTTGATCTCTTCAAAACTGAGCGGCGCAGTATCTTTTAGTTCCTCTGCCGCCTGGTCTTCGAGTTTTCTTGAGGAATAAGTATTGGTCAGGTAGCCATTTACCAGTAGCTTCAACATCAGCCGCGGGTGGAAGCTTGAGGCACCGCCACCTTTATACTTACGGTTGATCGGTTTGACATCTATCGCGTCAACTACCTGTTTAACAATGCGTACCGGATGGCCCTGCGGTACCAACTCCCACAGCTTGTACGGCAACAACGTCAGCTGATCGGGGTCATATGGCTTAAAGACTACTTTCGCTCCCATGCCTTTAAGTTACGAAAATAGCTCTGAAATAACAAAGGCTGCCTCACTTTTGAGACAGCCTCTTGTTTATTATTCTAAATCAACTTCACATTAAGATTGTTTTCAAATAACAAGATCCACCAGTTATTCGTTAAAGGGATATGTTTAAGTGCCTCGCATTCATTTTTTTTATCAGTTTAAGTGTTGGTACCCATGCCGATGCTGTG
>JAQBOK010000381.1 GCA_028288085.1 Mucilaginibacter sp. | reverse complement strand
AATTATCATTCTTGTTTTAGCACCATCAGTTTAGCTATTTTTATTCCTCGTGCAAAGCCACTGCCGGAAAAATGGCAGCCGCCTGCTTGCCAGGGTAAAGCGAGCAAACAAATACCAGCAGATAAATAAACGCGACCGACAAAATCATAGCAACAATATAAACACCTGCAGGCAGACCGAAAACATTCAATAAGGGGAACTGAATAGTAAAGAAAGTACCCACTATCAGGGACAGCGTTGCAAGAATCATCGATTCGGAAACTAACTGCGACGACACCGCTTGCCCGGATGCCCCTATGGCACGCCGTAAGCCTATCTCGCCCCTGCGTTTGTTGATATTATACCAAAGCACACCGAATAACCCCATTGCCACATTAATAATAAGGAAACAGGCTACAATTAAGGTTACGATCATCGGCACAACACTAAAGAGATTGGTGCTTCTCAGTTTATTGGGCATGTGCTCTATTTCAATATTCGAATCCTTCATGTAATTGGCCAAAGATTTATACATCCGCCCTTCAAAGGCTGCGTCGGCATCGGGGGTAACTTTTACCATAATTGTACCCAGCCAATGATATGAACCGGTGTCTGTTCTTTTATAAATGGCAGCACCTGCGGGTGAATAATCGCCTTTTGCTTTAATACCCTGTATCACGCCAATAACCTTCAGGGTAAATTTTTTATCTTCTGTACCAACCAGTTTGCCGATGGCGTCCTCTGAACCAAATAAATTTTCCTTCAATTCGTCACTTATAATTACCGGCTGTGTTTTTGCAAGAGCGTCTGCTTTATTAAACCACCTTCCCTCCAGCATCTTTACGTTGAGTGCTTTTTGATAGTCATCATCGACAATATAATTGTCTGCCCCGCTGGTTGAATTCTTGTAATATACGCTACCTCCATTGTGATTTTGCGAAAAGGGAACATTCTCACTACAAAAACTAATCTCCTTTACCTGTGGCATGGACTTAATGGTTTGCTTCAGGTTTTCGTAATAAGTATCGAGCGAATCGGTATTTGTGGTGTTATAGGTGTTGTTATAATCAACCACCCATAAATTCTTATAATCCAACCCAATAGGTTTCTTGTAATTATTATAATAATACACGATGAGAGTAAATACTGCAAATATGACCAGGAACGAGACCAGCATCTCGGACATTAATAAAAAGTTTTGCTTCTTTTTATTCCAGATCAGTCTAAATAAATGCTTGAACATAATATGTTGATTTAAATGATTTGATTTTATTTATTGCGCTTTTAACGCGGTAACTACATTTAGTTTTGACATGCGCCATGCCGGGTAAACACCCGATAACAATCCAAAAATCAAACAAACCAACAGGCCGATAAATAATACCGTAAAATTGATGGTCAGCTCGAGGTTTGCTATTAAATTGGCGCTGTTGATCACCCGGAGGGCGATGACAGAAAGAATACCCCCTATCACTCCGCCTAACAAAGTAAGTATGATATTTTCGACTATAAACTGGTAAACCAATGTACGTGATGAAGCACCAAATGCTTTGCGCACACCTATCTCAGATGAGCGTTCCATTATGCGGGTGATATTGATATTGACCAGGTTTAGCGTAGGCAAAATCATCAATATAATAACAAATATGCTTATGGCAGTAACCACGATAAATGTTCCTGACTGATCTTCGTTACCGGTATCCACATAAGACTTGATATAGGTATCGGCATGACTGAAAATATGATCGTAATTCTTATCAGTAATAGGTAGCCTCTGCACCATTTGCTCATATTCGTTGTGCATCTTATCCACATCACTTGTTGAATTAGCCAATAGAATACCATAGTACCCTCCCTGGTAGCTTTTATTGGTTTTGTATCCCCCATCTTTAGCTACCGTATAGGGCAGGTAAATATCACTGTACGTCATGTAACTGGTAATCGGCACATTTTCTACTACGCCTATTACCCTGTACTTTACGTTATCAGCCTCAATGTATTGACCAATTACAGAAGACACATCACCGAAATATTCGTTTTTCATATCTTTTGAAATAACGGCCACTTTATCAGCATTATCTACCTGCTGTTTATTGAATGCCTTCCCTTCCAAAAAGTTGTATTCCAATATATCCCAATATGAAGCATTGGTATATTTGTAATTAACCGCTATCTTTTTATTGTTGACGTAAGTGTTGGTACCCCTAAAGCCGGAAGTAATAGCCATTTTAACTGGTGTTTTTAAACTGCCGGCATAATGACTCAAGAAGTAATAAGACATCAATCCTGACGACATATTCCCTTTGCCCACTTCTGACAACCGCGAAATGTATAATGACCGGTCCCTTTTTTTGTCAGGATAATTATCACCAACCACCTTGTCAATAAATGCGGTTAATACCATTAAGATAGACAGCGTAAAGCTAATACCAAACAGGCTGATAAAAGTGAAGAATTTCCTGCGTCTCAAAACTGCTATAGCTATTTTTAAATAATTTTTAAGCATAATCTTAATTTTTAAAAAACTTGTTTACTGAACTTGAGATCCATCAAATAAGCGAACCAAACGATGTGTTTTTTGGGCCATGTTTTCATCGTGGGTTACCATAATAATGGTTGTCCCTTCGTTCTT
This sequence comes from Mucilaginibacter sp., assembly GCA_028288085.1. GTDB lineage: Bacteria > Bacteroidota > Bacteroidia > Sphingobacteriales > Sphingobacteriaceae > Mucilaginibacter. The sequence continues at coordinate 64,026 of JAQBOK010000381.1, read as the reverse complement.
ATTAAGCTGGATAAGTATATCCATGATCTCGTTCCCCATAGCACTGTCCAGGTTGCCGGTAGGCTCATCAGCAAGAATAATTTCAGGGCGCCCAACAATTGCACGGGCAATAGCCACGCGCTGTTTCTGTCCACCTGAAAGTTGCGTTGGGAAGTGTTTGACACGATTGGATAAACCCACTTTAGCCAGTGCTTCAGTTGCCAGTTGTTTTCTCTCTTTAGCAGTTGTGGAACGATATAGTAAGGGGAGTTCCACATTATCCAATACCTGCAGATCGTTGATCAGGTGATAGCTTTGAAAAATAAAGCCAAGCTTTTTATTTCGAAATTGCGCCAGTTGCTTGTCAGACAAATTTGCTGTCTTTTGGTCGTCAATCCTGATCTCACCTTTTGAAGGTTCATCCAGTAAACCAATAATATTAAGCAGCGTGCTTTTTCCACAGCCCGACGGGCCCATGATGGATAAAAATTCGCCTTTGGCCACATCAAGACTTATCTTGTTAAGCGCCAGCGTTTCAACCGTATCAGTACGGTAAACCTTTTCAATGTTTTGTAAATGGATCATATCTTGTTGACGGTTATTTAGTTTTTATTTATAAGTTATTTTCTCGTTCTTTTCAAAATCGTATAATGACAAATAGCGCAACTGGTAGTAGGCTCCCCAAAAATCGCGTAGCGCCGCCACATAATCTCTCTTGGCCTGGTCATTTTCCTGGAAAGCAATGCTAAGATCGGTAATGCTTAAGTTGCCTAAAACATATCGCTCTTTGGCTATTTTATATTTTTCTCCCGCAATGCTATCGGCCTGGGCAGTAAGCCCTACCTGTTCTTTCATCTGGTTAAATAATGATACCTGCGTTACTATTTGCTGTTTAAAGGTCTGTTTGTCTTGCTCAACAGCATATTCAGTGAATTGCTCGTTGGCCTCAGCTGTCTTTATTTTTGATTTGGATCTGCCCCAATCCAATACCGGTATGGCAAAAGTTAATTGCAACAATTGCTGGTTTTGAGGCGAACGATATACAGCAGGAATACTGGACGCGCTGTTTGAAAAACCCAGGTTCGCTGTGAGCGCTGCGGTAAGTCCGGTTTGGCCTCTGGCTACAGCAACATCGCGTTTGGCTTCGGCTATGCGGCGCACAAATGCAATGGCATCTGAACGGTTGGCATATGCCTCTGCTAAAACCTTATCAGACGAAACACTCATATCGCTAATCGTTTCGGGCACTATTAGCGCAATACGGTCGTCGCCTTCCTGGCTGATGTAACTACGCAATGTGAGTGTAGAAATTTCCATATCGCGTTTAGCAGTTCCAACAGCCTTTCTCGCGTTCAATAATTCCAGTTGAAGCTGCAATATCTCATTCTTGGTAATTTTGCCCAACTCAAATTTGGTATTGGCAATCTTCAGTATATTATCCGTATTGGCGTAATTTATTTGGGCAATATGCAGGTTTACCTGTGCCAGCAGCAAGTCAAAAAAGTAGCCGGTTGCTGTGTATGATATTTGTTCTTTTGCTTCAATATAAGCCTGTCTGCTTTCGTTATATAATAATGGCTGAATTTTTTTATCCCATTTTAAACTATTGTACTGGCCAATCGGCTGACTTAACCCTATTGCATAAGGTATGCCGTTATATAATATATTGTGTCGGTCAAAGTCATCAAAGCGCTGCAGTTGACTCTCACCATAAATGGTAGCCCCTGTAGCTGTAATAGTTTGACTAAAATTGAGCGTCATCTCTGAATTATCATTGTGTACCGGTTGGAATAAGATAGTACCATTAGGTTGTAGTACCTGCAGTTCGGTTTTGCTGTATCCCGGTAAATTACCACTTAATGATAGTTGGGGTTGATAATTGGACTTATACGTCCGCCACAACCAGTATTTGGTTTCGCGTGTGGTAATAGCCTGTTTTGATGCAATAGAATTGCCTTTCGCCATTTCAACCACATCATTCAGAGAAAGTCGTATCGTATCACTTCCACTTGAACAGAAAGCAGTTGTACTGTACATAAAAAAAAGAAAGACTAAGTATAAAAATTTCATCATATTAATCTTTAATTGTCAACTCCTTTGAATTTTTAAACTCACTCATATCTGATGTGATTACCACGTCACCTGCGTTCACACCATCTTTTAATTCAATAAAATCGAAATTACTCAGCCCGGTGTGCACTGTATGTCTTTCGGCTTTGCCATTATTCATTATGAAAATATCCTGCGGGCTTGCACCTTTAAATGCCGGGCCATTAGCTACGCGCAATACTTTGCTATGTACTGATGTCACCAGGAAAACATCCACCTTCATGTTAGGCCTAAGTTGTTTGTTATTCCGTTCATCCAACTGAATGTCGAATGTGATAATACTATTCTGTACGGAAGGATAAACGTTTGACACATGCCCCCTTAATTGAGTATCATTGATCCTCACAATAACCGGCATACCGTTGTGCAGTTGGTCCAGGTAATTATCAGACAAGCTTCCCGTAACTTTAAAACTGCTCAGATCAGCAATGCGGGCCAGTGTTTCGCCCTGACTTATATTGGCGCCAATGTTTTTATTCACATAAGTAACCACACCGCTGCGGGTGGCCACTACGTTGGCAAGGTTCAATTTACGTTGCAATTCATCAAGGTCCCGTTGCTGTATGGCAGCAGCAATCTCCGCTTCTTTTTCCTCTAATTGCATCGTTTGCTGTTTGTTTTTGATCTCGTTCTCCAACTGTTTCTTTTCCAACTGGGCCACCTTCAGGTTCAATTCGGCTTGTTCAATATCCTCGCGGGTTCCACCTCCTGCCTTAAATAGGCGATTTGCATTTTCAACCGCGCCGGTAAGGTTACCGATGCGCAATTGTTTAATATCATTATTGGATTGTATATCGAAAAAACTTTTGTTCAGGTCGAGCTTTAGCTTGCTGATCTCGTTCTTTTTAGTTTCCAATTGAAAATTCAGCTTGGCATAATCGTTCTGCGCCGCTGACTTATCAAGCGTTAGTATAGATTGCCCGGCTTTAACTTTTCCACCGGCATCCATCAATACGTTTTTAATAGAGGCACTGATGGGGCTGGTGATTACTTCTTCAAATTCGGGTAAAACTTCTCCTGTTGCGTTTAGCGTATTTTCCACATTGCCTACATCTACCTTAGCTGATGTAACTTCGGAGCGTGATATGGAGGATTTTAAATAAGCTCTGACCAACACAATGCAAATTGTTAGTACAACAATAGCTATCAAGCCAATTACAATTCCTTTTTTGCGTTTTTGTGCTGTTACTTCCTCTGTGATCTCGGTATCCATATAAGGCATTTTTGAGTAAATACTTTGCAAGCGACATACCAAACTTAAATAATTGAATATCAATTATTTATTAATTTATTTTTTTGAAAAAGTGATCGATATCGGACAGATATTTTGATTTTGGGACATTTATTGCAAACCATTTATATTAGCGGTGTTGTTTACGATTGTAAACAGACCAATCTGTATCTCTCATGAAAAGACTAATCAATGTATTTTTCTTTATAATCATATTTTGTTTATCAATTCAAGTTCAGGCACAACAACAAAAACGCCTTACTTATTGCAATCCTCTTAATCTTGATTATGGCTACACTCCCTTTAAGGATTTTTCTAAATGGGGAAAGCACCGGGCCACTGCAGATCCTACTGTTACTCTGTTTAAAGGCAAGTATTATCTTTTCTCTACCAATCAATTTGGTTATTGGTACAGCGATGATATGCTGAACTGGAAATTTGTTTCGCGCAGGTTTTTAAGACCTTACAATGAGAACCAGGGCGACGAGCTATGTGCCCCGGCCACTTTGGTTTTGGGTGATACCCTACTGGTAATAGGCTCCACTTACAATAAAGATTTTACGTTATGGATGAGTACCAATCCAACTAAAAACGAATGGAAACCAGCCAAAGATTATTTCCAGGTAGGTGCCTGGGATCCGGGCATGTTTGCAGACGATGATGGAAAAGTTTACATCTATCATGGCTCAAGCAATACCCTGCCGCTTTACGGGCAAGAAATAGACCGCAAAACATTTGAACCCATCGGTCCCAAAAAAGAAACTGTAAGATTAGATTGGGAAGAACATGGATGGGAGCGTTTTGGAGAGAATAACGACAATGTATTCCTGACAGGGTTTATGGAAGGCTCGTGGATGAACAAACATAACGGCAAATACTACCTGCAATTTGGTGGTTCGGGCACTGAAGGCAGAGGTTATGCTGATGGTGTTTTTATAGGTGATAAACCACTCGGGCCGTTTACCTATCAAAAGCATAACCCATTTTCATACAAACCGGGCGGCTTTGCAAGGGGGGCCGGACATGGAGCTACCTGGGCCGATAAATTTGGCAACTATTGGCACATATCTACCATCGTGGTAAATGTAAAGAATAACTTCGAGCGCCGTATCGGTTTTTGGCCTGCAGGCTTTGATAATGATGGTGTACTGTATTGCAACACCGCTTATGGCGATTATCCGCAATATTTGCCCGAAGGAAAGGAAGATCACCTAAAAAGTAATTTTACGGGCTGGATGATATTAAATTATAACAAGCCAGTGCAGGTGTCATCAACCCTGGGAGGGTACGAACCAAATAATGCGGTTGATGAGGATATTAAAACCTATTGGAGTGCAAAAACAGCCAATAAAGGCGAATGGTTTAAAACCGACCTCGGCCAGGTAAGCACAGTAAAAGCCATACAAATAAATTATGCCGATCAGGATGCGGGGTTTCTAGGTAAATCACTGGGTGTTTATACGCAATATATTATCTACTCTTCATTAGATGGCAAAAACTGGAAAGTATTGGTGGATAAGAGTCACAACAAAACAGATGTTCCGCATGATTATATCGAACTCAAATCGCCTGCAAAGGCACGTTATTTAAAAATCACTAATATCCACATGCCAACAGGCAAGTTCGCGTTATCCGGGTTTAGGATTTTTGGCAAGGGAGCGGGTGCGCAACCAGATATGGTAAAAGATATGATCATACTTCGAGGCAACAGCGAGCGCAGAAACTCCTGGTTAAGGTGGCAGCCTGTTGATAATGCGATTGGCTATACCATTTACGTGGGCATAGCACCGGACAAGTTATACAACAACATTATGGTGTACGGCAAAAACGAATATTTTTTTAATGGTATGGATAAATCGTTGCCGTATTATTTCCAGATAGAATCATTTAATGAAAATGGGATATCAAAAAGGAGTAAGGTGATGGAGGTAAAATAAACATCCGGATAACTGTAATGTATTTAAATAATCACAAATAAACTTATCTCAAATTTATTTTATAATTATCCTTTATATATCGATCGTAATATTGACTCAAAGAGTTTGCCTTTTTAAGTTGCTGCCAAATTTGAACAGGGATATTTTTATGAATATACTCCTTGTTATTATACCAAATAATTAAAAATTAAAAATTCAAATTTCCCATCACAACTAAAATAATTTGCGCTTTTCACTAATGAACCGGGAGAGGTTTTTACATAATCGACATAACTGAACCTCGCGTATCTGACCATTTTTAATAGCTTTGGAAGGGCTATTAAAAACTAAGGGTAAATTGTTACAATTATTCTGTGCAGAAATCAAAAAAGGCAAAAAGAGAAAACTTAAAACAACAGGAAGTTCTTTCATCTCGCCAAAGATATAGTATAAATTAATGCAAAGATTTAACACTTATCGAGAACGCATCTTTCAGTGCGCGTTTAGCGGCATGATAACCACACATACCGTGTACCCCGCCGCCAGGTGGCGTGGATGATGAACAGATATACATACCCCTTGCAGATGTCTTATAAGGCGACCATCGTAATGCCGGCCTTGTAAATAATTGCCTCAGATCGATAACACCTCCGTTAATGTCGCCACCAATATAGTTAGGGTTGTATTCTTCAATTTGAGCAGTATTCATCACATGCTTTGCCAGTATCACGTCTCTGAAACCGGGTGCAAAACGCTCCACTTGTTTTTCAATCGCCCCGGTCATGTCTACGGTTGAGCCATTGGGCACATGGCAATAAGCCCACGCTGTGTATTTCCCTTCGGGTGCTCTTGATGGGTCAAAAAGGCTTGGCTGTGCCAGTAAAACAAAAGGTTTCTCCGGATGGCCTCCGTCCCAGGTTTGCTGTTCACTGACAGTAATTTCAGCCAATGAGTTACCAATGTGTACAGTGCCCGCCTTTCTACATTCTTCGGCAGTAAAAGGTATTGGCTCATCTAATGCCCAATCTACCTTAAAAACCCCCATCCCATAACGGTAACGTTGTAATTGCCACTTATAGATATTTGAAAATTTATGCCCTGCAATTTGCAGAAGCTGTTTTGGAGTAACATCAAATAGCACCACGTTTGACGAAGGTAATTGATCAAGTGATTTGATATAAGTATTGGTTTCTATCTTTCCGCCAAGTGAAATAAAATAGGAAGCCAGGGCGTTTGAAATTTGTTTAGACCCTCCTTTCGGAACCGGCCAGCCTTTTAAATGCCCTGCTGTCATTAATACTAGGGCGATGGCTGCAGTACTTAAACCAGTAAGTGGCTGCATAGCATGTGCCGCCATGCCGGCGAACAATCCCTTAGCCTCGTCAGTTTTAAAACGCCCGGCTACAGAAACAGCAGACCGTAGAGCCGCCAGTCCAAACCTGGCCATTAACAATGGGTGTTTTGGAAAGTGTAGCGGTCCCAAAATATCCGGGGCAATTGATGGCCAATCATTAACTATTGGATGCAGTAAATTCTTGTAAGCTTGCTGATCGACGCCAAGCAACGCTGCCGTTTCGTCCACAGAATGTTTCAATACAGCTGCAGAACCGCCGTCAAAAGGATGTGCTGCAGCTATTTCGGGATAAAGATATTCTAAACCATGCGCAGCAAGCGGAAGAGTCTCAAAATACGGTGATGCGACTGCCAACGGATGGATTGCCGAACAAATATCATGCAGGTAGCCCGGCAAAGTAAGTTCTGCTGACCGCAAGCCACCACCAATGGTTTCCTTACCCTCGATCAATAAAACCGAAAGCCCGTTTTGCTGTAACAATATTGCAGCTGCCAGTCCGTTAGGCCCCGAGCCAACCACTACCGCATCGTACTCGCATTTTTTCAGCTTCATTTGGTATTGGCCCCTTAAATTTTCCCTTCCTTAAAAGTCGGAATATTCTGTGGGATGTAGAAAAAGTATATCCGCTTTGGATACATTATGCTGATATTCTGGTTTTGCTACCAGCGTTTTCCACTCCGGATCATTAGAAAAAGTAGCCCAATGCTTTTCCCGGTCCTGTTTGTTTTCAAAGGTGGTCATATACATTAAATTAGGCATGTGGCTACCTGCTATCACTTCCGCATAAAATACCGCGTTAAAATTAAGCCGCTTAAACAAAGCCACTTCATTACCATCATTAAACATATGCACTTTGTTGATGTAATATTTTTCGGTAGGGCCTTCATAGCTACGCAATTCGTAAACGCGTTCTGATTTATTGCTGGTTAGTTTTGGAACTTCCGGCGAAAGCATTTTTGGAAATGCTTTTAATATAATAGTTTCAATACGACTGTATGGCACATTGTTATATTCAGCATCAATGTAATCTTTTCCGGCTGCAGTAAATTCCTGGTCGGTCAATAGCTTCGAGTCAGTATTTTCCAATTGCTCCCAGGTTTTAAATGGAATTAAAACATATACTCGTTTATCAGCAGTATCCTGTTCAACCGGTTTAAATACACCAATATTTTTTATGCCTGCTTTATGCAAAGCAGGTAAATAGGCATCTTTTAAATAATTATCTAACTTGTCTTCCTGCCCCTTAGTTTTCAGGTGATAAATTTTTATCTGGTAATAATACTTGGGTGCAGTTGCAGCTCCGGCAAACATACTTGAGCACAGTAACACCATTATTGATAGTGCTCTTAAGAAATTGAGGTTTTTCATAGTTTTTATAGTTAATATCATTTCGCCCACTTAGTTTCGAGCATTTTCATAAAATATCCTCCCACCACACTTCTTGCCTGGAAACCAACCATTTTCCCATCGGTTGTTTCGTGCCAGTCACTCAAAGGCACTCTGGTGGGTGTTTCGGTTGCATATTTATAAACCGGGTCTGTAAGGGCTTTAAAATTCTGCATATTGTTTGTTAATGCGGCCGTCCACATTATCCAATCGGATTTTGTATAGGTTTTACGACTATCCAAAGGTAAACCGAATTTTTTTTGTTTGGTGAGATAGTACGTAACCTCTTTGTTATAAACCTGCTGTGGAAATAAATGCAATCCAAGCACTTTATCCCAAACTAAATTATATTTCTGACTCCAGGTATTTTTGTCACCAAAAACCAGGGAATAATGGTTACCGGCATCAGCAATTTTTATCCATTTATTAGCCATTCCGATTGCTATATTCCTGTATCTCACGGCAACTTCTTTTTCGCCCAATTGCTCAGCTAATTTGGCATAGCTGGCAATTCCAACAATCGCTTTTATAGAAAGATTGGCGTTATGAGCCAGGTGCCCGGCAAAATCATCTGTACATAACTGGTTGGCCGGATCAAAACCAGCTTTAACCAAATAGTTGGCCCAGGTAGTCAATGTTTCCCAATGCTTTTTGGCATAATCAGCATTTCCTTCAGCTTTGGCAATTGCGGCCGTTAGTATAATCATGTTACCTGATTCTTCTACCGGCATATCTTCACCATAGGTTTGCCCATTGGCAATGGGGTAAGTACCCAGATCATGTGCGGCAAAGCCCTTTTTCCATTTCCCGCTTTCGCTGTAGGTAAATATTCCGTTTAGCATTCCCTCCATAAACTTCGGATTATATAACAGGTACAATGGGGCCGAAGGATAAGTTACGTCAACGGTATTGATCGATCCATTACTGAAATTCTCTTTTGATAAAAACAGGATATCACCATGTGGGCTTTTAACCAACACATGTGCAGCTATGCTTTGCCGATAAGCCAGCACACATAATTTAGCATAGTGCTCGCCTCCTGCCCTCACTGCGTCCCGGTACATCAACTTGTTAAACGCGTCGCACTTTTTAATCACTGTACTATAATCAGTTGCCGCCTTATTCAGTTCCTTTTCAATGGTTTTAGTTCCATCGGCTTTCCACCAGGGCTTTAATTGTATATCAAAAAACTCAACAGGGAATAGATCATCATACCCTATTTCTACAAACTGCTCTACAAATGATTTCCCCACTTGTCCAAAAGACAGTATGGTATTTAAGGACAATTCGCGGCCTTTTATCGTATCTAAAGGAGTAATTGGCGCCATGGTACCTGCACCGGCTGAAAATGGATTGCCCATTTGCTTGCCACGGGTAATATATTGTATGGCATTGGCCGTTTTAGGCACTGCCACTTGCATGTATCCCCAGTCTATCCGCAGGTCATCACCTTTTTTCTTCAACACTGGCTGTTCAATAGTACCTGCCCTTAAAATAGACAATTTATTGTTGATGTACATTTCTGCAGCCACCTCCTGTAAAGGTTTGTTTACAGCTATATCTGTAGAAGCACCGAAATATACTTTTACATTATGGTGCTTGGCATCATTTGAACGCACTTTATATGTAATATATGATACCGGCCTGGTAAAAACATCCATATCGGTAAGTAATAGCGGAGAAGTAAAAGTTACCAGCAAATCGGCTTTGCCACACCTGAATTTGTAGTTGGTTTGTGTTGCTGTTACCTCTACACTGGTTTGCTTCGCCAATTGTGTAGTATTGGGTTTCTGCTTTACTTCATCAAGCAAGCCAACATCAAGCCATGCAGCACCTGCTGTATTAGCACAATGTATAGCCAGTATATTGTCTCCTTTTTTCAGTTTATTTTTAATATCATCTTTAAGTGGTATCAGTTCAAAATCACTTGTCCAGCCTATATTGGTAAATATCTTTTGCCCGTTCAGGTAAACTTCCACGTTATCATCATGATAAAGCTTTAGCAAAAGCTTGTCTATATTGATATTATCAAGATTAAAAGTTCGTCTTATCCAAATATTTTTGCTTGTCCATAATGTTTTGGCTCCAGTTTTATCATCTGTAAAAGGTGCTTCCCCTGTTTTCCAGTTATTATCGTTATACTGTTGAATAGCCCATCCATTGGCTGGTTCGGTTTCGGTATATTTACATTGCCAGGCGTTCTCATCCGCAGCGGGTAAAATTGTTTTGTACGCTTTTGGTTCCTTTCCCATAAAACGGTAGGTATCGCCGTCAACTTTTATAAAACCGAGTAAAGATTGATCTTTTCCGGTCCAGTGTTTTGTTATTGACGAGTTTAAAGTATCACCAAAAGACCAAATACTTAAATAGGTATTGTGTGTGATAAGAGGATATGCCGGCGCTTTTTGCAACTGGGCATAAATAGAACTATATAGAAATAACAGGCATGGCACCAAAAAAATCTTTCTCATGGATTAGTGAATTTGGTTAAAAAACAATGACTTGCCAGGGGCAAGCGCAACAAATATAATTGAAAAATAGTGGCTGAAAGAGTATGGGAACTCTAAATTCGCAGGCAAACTAACTAAATGCAAAAGTTAAGGCAAAAGAAAATAAAACTTAACGTAACGTTAAGTTTTGCAACTATCAAGGAATGATATTTAAAACAGGTTGTTTAGTTGGCTTACTCCATTTTTCAAGAACTGTTATGATCTCGGTCAGTTTCATGGGCTTGCTTAAGTAATCATCCATCCCCGCCTTAATACATATTTCGCGATCTTCAGGCATCGCATTTGCGGTCATAGCAACAATAACCGGTTGTTCCAGCATATGCTGGCGTATAAATTGCGTAGCTTCCAGTCCGTCCATTTCGGGCATCTGAATATCCATCAGAATTATATCATACTTCTTTTTCGCTACCGCATCTAAAACCTCATGCCCATTTCCTGCAATCTCAGGCTTATAACCCATTTTACTGAGTATATGTACCGTCAATTTTTGATTTACGTAATTATCTTCTGCTATCAATATCTCCATGGGATATTGCTTGGCAAAATCAACCGAAAATTGTGTTTTAGCTTTTTGTGGTTCTTTAAGTTCGGTAATGTTTTTTAACTGATCTACCATATGCTTGTATAATACATGATGCTTAGTTGGCTTGGTTAACACCACATTAAATAAGTACGCTTCATGCCTGCTTTGCTCATTGCCTACCGAACTTAATAAGATGATACGCATTTCTGGATGTATTTCCTTTATGCTTTTTGCCAGCAGTATTCCATCCATTTCGGGCATATTCATATCAGATATCACCAGGTCAATTTTTTGTTTTCCTGATAATATTTCAAGTGCTTGCTGCCCTGACTCAGCCAGTAACGGAATAAATTTCCATTGTATCAACTGTGCAGCCATTATGCTGCGATTGGTAAAATTATCATCAACTACCAATACATGTTTATTTTCTATATCAGATACATTAAGATGCACATAAGTACGGGCAGCTTTCGATCCGGCTTGGGACTTGATATTGAATTGAAAAGTGGTGCCCTTTCCGGGTTCACTTTCTACACATATTTTGCCGCCCATTAGCTGGATCAATTTTTCGCTAATGGCCAGGCCCAAGCCAGTGCCACCATATTTCCTCGTCGTACTTGAATCAACCTGCGAAAATGCCTTAAACAGCTTATTTATCTTATCTGCAGGGATGCCGATGCCAGTATCGCGTACGCTAAATGAAAGTTCAAGGTCATTATTTTTATCGCTTACAACTTTTACTCCAATAAATATTTCGCCTTTACTCGTAAATTTCACAGCATTGCCCACGAGGTTAATCAGTATCTGTCTTAATCTTAAGCTATCGCCTATTATCTGAGTGGGCACATTATGTTCTATCTGGTAAACCAAGTCGAGGTTAAGACGGGCTGCGCTCTCGGCAAACACATCCAATACTCCTTCCACACAGTCCCTTAAGTCAAAATCCTGTTCATCCAGTTCCATATTTCCCGACTCAATTTTTGAGAAATCAAGAATATCATTGATCACTGTCAATAAAGCATCACCACAGTTTTTAATGGTCTCGGTATATTCTTCCTGTTCCTGTGTAAGCTGCGTACTTGATAACAAAGTAGCCATACCTATCACACCGTTCATAGGTGTGCGTATCTCGTGGCTCATCGTAGCCAGGAATATACTCTTCGCTTTATTAGCCTGCTCTGCATCTTCACGTGCTCTTTCAGCCTCCTCCCGCGATCTGCGTTCTTCTACCGTCATTTGTGCCAAAAGCTCCGTACGCTCATCAACTTGTTTTTCAAGCTCAAACTGCCTGAGTTTAATAGTTTTTAGCCTGTACTTAAATATGCTATAGATGGCACCAACAATAAATATCAACACAAACAACTTAAACCACCAGGTTAACCAAAATGGCGGAACAATGTTGATCTGCAAACTATCTTTAACCGGCGACCAAATGCCAGCGCTGTTTTTGTATTTTATTTTGAATAGATATTGACCGGGAGGCAGATTTGTGTAAGAAGCCGTATTTCTTGTTCCAACATAGTTCCATTCCGAATCAAAATTATCCAGTTTATATGCGTATTGTTTTTTATCGGCTGATCCAAAATCCAGTGCGGCGTATTCTAATGAAATAACCGATTGCTTGTGAGATAAGCTAATGGTCCGGGTATCTGAAATATCTTGTTTTAGGGGCGAAGGATCATTGCCGTTTTTTGCGATGGCAAGAGGTTTATTAAATACCTGAAATGAGGTGATCACCAAAGGTGAAAATGCAATAGGATTTAATATCTGATCGGAATAAAAAGCATTAAACCCGTTTATACCTCCGAAATATAATTTCCCATCGCCGGTTTTTAATGCCGAGTGCGGCTTAAATTCATCTCCCTGCACGCCATCTTCTGTAGTATAATTTTTAAACGTTTTAGTAAACGGATCATATACTGATAAACCGCCGTTTGTACTGATCCATAATTTACCGTAATCATCTTCTTTTACGGCATAAGTTATATCACTTGGTAAGCCATCCTTTTTGCTGAATGAGGTAAAGTGTTTTGTTTCGGGGTTAAACAGATCCAGTCCGGAAAGGGTACACAACCACAAATTCCCCTTACTATCTTCAAAAATATCCGTTACCCCATTATTACTCAGACTATTTTTGTTTTCGTCGTGCTGAAAGTGCGTAAAAGTGTTTGTTTTACGGTCTAACAGATCAAGGCCGGCATCAGACGTACCCAACCATAAGTTTCCCTTCTTATCCTCTAATAACGAATAAATGTAATTGCTGGCTATACCTTTGGGATCATTAACATCAAATTTGAAATTTTTAAAAATATTCGTCTTTTTATCATAGCTATTCAGGCCGCCACCAAATACACTGATCCATGCTTTTTTGTCCCTGGTATGTATAATATTATACACATTATTACCACTTAAACTATTTGGATTGGCAGGGTCTTTACTAAAATAGCTAAACTTTTTAGTTTTGAGATTCAGTACGCTGATACCGTTACCCCATGTACCTATCCATATATCACCATCATCATCCTGGTTAACCACCAATACATAATTACCTGCCAGGCCATTTTTAACCCCGGGCTGCTGTTTATAGTTTGTAAATGTCCCATTATCCGGGTCGAATTTATTTAAACCACCGCCATCGGTTCCAACCCAAATATCCTTTTCCCTGTCTTCAAAAAGAGATAGCACGAAATTATTAGACAAACTGCTTGGAGAAGAATTATGCCGGTATAACGTGAAACTTGCCGTGGTTTTCTTAAAAAGATTTATACCTCCGCTGAATGCCCCCAACCACATATTGCCCAACCTGTCCTGGCATATCGCGTAAATTGAATTACCATTAATACTGTTATCGTCTACTTCGTCGTGATGGAAATTGTAAAACTTGTTTGTTTTTGCATCAAGTACAGAAAGGCCGCCGTTCTCGGTGCCTATCCATAAATTCCCTGTTTCATCCTTTTTCAAGCTATAGATCGTGTTACTTGAAATACTGTTGGCCGAATTGTCGTCGTGTTTAAATTGTTTGAATGATTTATTGTTTTTGTCAAATAAATAAAGCCCGTCTTCCTGTGTACCGATCCATAATTGGTCCTTATTATTTTCAATAATACAAATCACATTGCTTCCTGTTATATCCTTGGCAGATAAGTCTTTATGCGGAAAATTCAAAAATGTGTTATTCTGTTTGTTGTAAAGATTTACCCCACCTGATGAGGTGCCGATCCAAAGATTGTGCTGCGAATCTGAAAATACGGTGCGCACATTGTTATCGGCTATACTATTAGCATCAGATGCTGAATGTAAATGATGCCGGAATATCTTTGCTTTAATGTCATAACAATCCAGGCCGCCGTTTTGAGTAGCTATCCATAAGACGCCATTCTGATCAAACGCCAGCCGGTTGATGATATTAGTTGAAATACTATTAGTGTTAACCTTATCATGCAGGTACCGCGTAAAGGTGCCGGTATTTCTTTCATACCTGTTTAGTCCGCTTTGTGTAGCGATCCAGATATTACCATCACGATCTTCGATAAGGTCGGTGATCATATTGTTGCTTATACTGTTATCGTTTTTAGGATCATAACGATAGGTGGTGAAGGTATAACCATCATATCTGTTCAGGCCGTTTCGGGTCCCTATCCACATAAAGCCGCGACTATCCTGAATTATAGAGTTTACATTTATCTGTGATAATCCTTCACGTGTACCAAAATGATCGAATTTAAGGCTCTGATTTTGAGAAAAAGTGAGTAATGGCACACTTAAAAGTGCTACTACAATTAAACGCTTAAGTACACTTATTAAGCCAGGGGTATAACTCATCAATAAATAAAATCAGAGGTTTCACCTGTTCCCAAAAAACACAAACAGGATGGTATTAATTAATCGTTAATTTATTTATACGAAGAAAATTATAATAAGTTCAAAATCAATGAGAAAAAATTACTCCTGAAGTTGTACTAAAGAGGTAAGAAATATAAAAGAGGCTTTGCCCACTACAGACAAAGCCTCTTTTAAGGAAGGTTTCTATATAATTAACTACAGCTCTCTCACCCAAATATTGCGGTAGCTTAAAGGTTCGCTTTTATCGCCATGTGCCTGCAGTTTTATTGGCGCAGCGCCATGCGCTTTGTATTCAGGTTTTCCGATATAAAGAGTGGGACCTTTCAATTCAAAATTATTCTCAACCAATACACCATTAAAGAATACTGTAGCTTTTGCCGGAGATTTTACAGAACCATCTGCATTGAAAACAGGAGCTGTCCATATTACATCGTAAGTTTGCCATTCACCGGGTTTTCTGCCGGGATTAGCAAGTGGAATAGCTTGTTTATAAATACTACCTGCCATGCCATTAACATATGTTTTGTTATTGTAGGAATCCAATACCTGTAATTCATAACCAGCATCGCCTTTCCCCAATGAAGCAAGGAATACACCACTGTTGCCCCTTGCCTGGCCTGAACCGGTTATACTGGCGGGTACACGCCACTCCAAATGCAATTGGTAGTTGGTAAATTTGTGTTTGGTTTCAATATTACCATACTGCTTGTTCACTGTTAATATATCTCCCTTAACGTTCCATTTTGCTGCAGATTGATCATCAGCCTGCACCCATTCATCCAGGTTTTTACCATCAAATAAAACAATAGCATCAGAAGGGGCATCCCTGAAAGTATTTCCTGGTGTTACCACTTTAGGGATCGGATCCCATGTTTCTGTATCTTCTGGTTTTGCTTTTTCCTGCGCTTTGGCCATAAAAAAACTACCTGCCATTAATGCCGCTAATATGATCTTATATTTCATCTTAATACAATTTAGTTAAATACTGGTTTTATTAGTTTGGTTTAATAGTTAATTACACATGCAATACGTTCTTTACATACGCCGCGCTTTCTGCAATACTGGTATAGGGGTCTATATTGGTAAAGTTTTCCTGCTCCACAATAAAATGTTTTAAGCCCGCCAATTTACCTTTTGCCAGTATAGTTTTAAAATCGATACTGCCCTTCCCTATTTCTGTATTAATATCGGTATTCTTTTTATCCCTGTCCTTAATATGGCATAAAGCAAAACGGCCCGGATGTTTTTCAAATATTTTTATCGGATCTTGTCCGGCGCGAACAACCCAAAAGATGTCCATTTCCATGTGTACCAGTTTCGGATCTGTTTCTTTTAATATTGTATCGTAAAAAGTAGTGCCATCAACCGGCTTCCATTCAAAATTATGGTTATGGTAACCCAATCTTAATCCGGATTGTTTGCACAGTTCGGCAGCTTTATTCAAATTTTCGGCAACCTTTTTAAAATCGTTTGCGCTTTTTAAAACCCTCTCATTGATGGATGGCACAACAACATAGGTTTGGCCGGTAATAGTGGCCGCCTCGATATAGCTTTTAAGATCGTCTGATTTTCCTTCAACAAAAAACATGTCCATCCCGTAATGGCCGCTCGGCGTGGTCAAGCCATTGGCTTTAAGCACAGCGCTGAATTCTTTTGCATCCATACCCCAAAAACCATCCTTTTTTGAATAGCCGTAAGTTTCAACTTCCTTATATCCTGCTTTGGCAACTTTTTCTATCCAGCCTTTTGCATCTTTAGGTAAATAATCTCGAAGGGTATATAGCTGCAAACCAGCTATGTGGTTAGTTTCTGCTTTTAACAGACCGGGTGCCAACAACACACCGGCTGTTGCTAATCCTGCCTGGGTTAAAAATGTTCTTCTTGTTGTCATAGTTTATATTAGTTTTTTAGATAGATTCATTTATACATCACATATCTGTATAGCCTGGCGCAGCGAGGCAATCTTATCCTCACGTTTCGGCACAAACTCCTGCCCTACATACCCTTTATAGCCCGTAGCTACAATGGCACGCATTACAGCCGGATAAAATAGCTCCTGTGTATCGTCTATCTCATGCCTGCCGGGAATACCGCCGGTATGAAAATGAGCCAGGTATTGATGATGATCGGTTATATTTCTTATGATATCGCCCTCATCAATTTGCATGTGGTAGATATCAAACAATAACTTAAAGTTTTCAGAGCCTATGCGCCTGGCTAATTCTGCGCCCCATGAAGAACGGTTACACTGGTAGTCTTTATGGTCTATCTTGCTATTCAGCAGTTCCATGCACAGTACTACTTTATTCTTTTCAGCTACGCTAAGCAGTTTTTTGATGCCTTCTTCGCAATTCTTCCAGCCGGTTTCATCGTCCTTTCCCCTGCGGCTGCCGCTAAAGCATATCAGGTTGGTATAGCCATTTTTGGCTACTAACGGAATCATTTCTGTGTAATTCTTGATCAGGGTTGAATGAAATTGTGTATCGCCAAACCCATCTGTTAAATTTATTTCGGCGCCATTGCACATTGGCGAATACAAGCCATGCTTTTGCAGTGTGGGCCAGTCCTTAGGGCCGCAAAGGTCGATGCCTTTTATGCCGATTTCTTTTGATACCGTACAAAGCTGATCGAGTGTCAATTCGCTGTAACACCAGGGGCTTACCGAATGATTGATATTTCCCTTTAGTGGTGCAAAACCTTGTTCGTTGTCTGCGGATGTGGTGAAAGATGATAACATACCTGATACGGTTACAGCCGCTGTACCTGCAAGTAAATTTTTAATGGCCGATCTGCGGTTTTGTTGACTACCCATAGTTGATGATTAATTATATCTGTATGCTGGATGAAGGTTCTTCTATATCCAAACCCGGTTGTGTTTCAGTGTTGTTTCTATCTTTAAAAAACAATAAAAACACCACTAATACAAGAGCTGCAATGCCCGCAGGTATCAGCCAAATAGTTTTCCAGTCATGTGTTGTTGGCGAAGGTTGCCAATGATCAACTATTGGCCCCGATATATAATAACCAATTAACATTCCCACTCCATAAGTTGCCAGTGTAATAAATCCCTGCGCTGCACTCTTAAAGCGTTCTCCGGCTAATTTATCTGTATATATCTGGCCTGTTACAAAGAAGAAATCATAACAAACACCATGAATTACTATACCCGCTATCAGCATCCAATAATTACTTCCTACATCGCCATAGGCAAAAAATACGTACCGCAATGCCCAGGCCAGCATGCCCATGGCAAGCATTTTTTTAACACCCAACCGGACAAAAAAGAATGGCATAGCAATCATAAAGGCAAACTCCGAAACCTGGCCCAAAGACTGTACTCCCGCGGCTCTTTTCATACCAATCTCATTCAGAAATGGATTGGTGAAGTTGTAATAAAACGCCAATGGAATACAAATAGCTATTGATGCAATAAAGAAAATAAGATATGACCTGTTCTTTAATAAACCTATAGAATCTAGCCCTATGATATCTCCAAACGTTGTTTTTTGACCTTTTTTTATTGGAGGTGTGTTTGGTAGCGTAAAGCTTAGCAGCCCTAATATTAACGATGCGATAGCAGCCATTTTAAAGGTTAAAGCCAGCGATCCGCTTTTCTCCCATTCTAACCAACCAATGGTTACCCCGGCAACTATCCACCCAACTGTTCCAAAAACTCTTATCCAGGGAAATTCCTTACTTGGGTTTGTCATTTGTTTAAATGAAACAGAATTTACCAGTGCAAGCGTGGGCATATAAACAATCATATATGCCAATATACCCGGATAAAAGCTGCCGAAATCAGGCGCTTTTGATTCATAAAACATCAAAGCAGCACCTATCAAATGCAAAACACCCAATATTTTTTGGGCCGAAAAATAACGGTCGGCAATCAATCCAATAATAAATGGTGCTATAATAGCACCCAATGATTGAGTGGCGTAAGCTCCCGCGTTTTGCGTACCGGTAGCGCTTAATGTTTTGGTTAGATACGTCCCCATCGTTACAAACCATGCCCCCCAGATAAAAAACTCAAGAAACATCATTGTAGATAATTTAACTCGGGTGGCTGCGGTCATGGTTTGTATATTAAGATGAATATTAAAAAGTTAGCCTTATTTTTTTAGGGATAAGATATATTTAACCATAATGCGGGCATCATCCATAGAAAGGGAAGCGTGTGCACTCATTGGTACATCACCCCAGTTCCCTTTACCCCCATTAATGATCTTCTTAGACAAAGTATCTATCACTGCTGGTGACGCAGTGTATTTTTTGGCAACATCTGCATAAGCCGGACCAATTAGTTTTTCCTGTTCCTTATGGCAACCCAGGCAGTCAGCTTTCGCAATTAACTGTGCACCTGCTGCAGACGGTGTTCCGGCTGTTTTTTCGGTGCCATTATGGCTCGCAGCGGTATCCTGTGCCGCATCTGAATTGGTTGCAACTGCAGTTTTATTAGCAGCGGCAGTACTATCGGCAGATGAACTGCTACCAGATTTTCCATTGCCGCAAGCGGCTATTATAAGGCTTAAGCCTAAAATGACGAATACTTTTTTCATTGGAGTTACTTGTTTTTTAATGATTATGAAGCTATTATTAGCAATTTGAATTTTGTTTCAGAGCTATAGCTTCACGATAAATTTTGTTTGTTTGATTTAATTTGTTAGCCTGCAATTTAAACAATCCGGCAATAATTTATACAGCAACCTGCGGCAAAGGTTTTGTTTTATTTTTTGTCTTCATATACACAACCAAACCAGTAAATGCTACTATTAAAACCAAAGGTATTATAAGTGTCGCTTGTAATATTTTAGGGCCAGCAGTCACATTATCACCATTAGCAGCTTTAACAATATTGTCATAGTACCTACCCATAACTATCGTATACAGTGATACGGCGAACATTCCTGCACCACCCATTAAATTTAATCCAATAGCGCCCGTTTTAGGAAGGTTTTCGTTAACAAAACCGAGCATAGTAGGCCAGAAGTAACAAACTCCCATGCCAAATATAATAGCCGCCGCATAAATTCCGGGACCTGTAACCGTGCTTAGTAAATATATGCCCAGAGCTGCCAATATGGTTGATATTAATAATAATACCTGCGGTGGCACAATCTTTAATACAGGTTTAGCAAATGCGCGCCCTACAACCATCACACCTGTATCTAAAGTCAATATCAAAATGGCATTATCGGTTACATTTTTTAGCAGCACATCTATCCATTGCCCGGTGAATAATTCGGTAATGGCTGTACCAAACATACAGATGAACATAAAAATAAATAACGGGTTCCACAGGGCTTTGTACATTCCTGACGTTGAAACGCCGGATGAAACCCTTTCAGTAACAGGAAAATCCAGTTTGGAGAATAAATAGCCATAAATAAATGTTGGGATTAACATCAGGCTAACTTGTACCTGCCATCCAAGACCAACTTTATTTAATAAAAGCACAATCAAGGTACCTATTACTATACCACCCGGAAACCATAAATGAAAGTGATTTAATTTGGTTGTTTTGCTTTCTGGATATAAAGCAGTCACCAAAGGATTACAGGCGGCTTCAACCGTACCATTAGCAAGCCCTATCAATAAAGTTGACAGGAAAAGTGTCCAGTATCCTTGTGCGAATATGGTAAGCAAAATACCCGCAAGGTGAAAGCAAAAAGCTACTACCAGTAATTTTTTCATCCCTATGATATCCACTATAATACCGCCAAAAACAACTGCTAATGGAAAACCCCAAAAAGCCGTGGCTGTAATAGTACCCAGTTGAGTTTTATCTAACTGGAAATCGGTACCCAACTTGTTTAGTATACCTGCACGGATACCAAAGGATAATGAAGTCACTAACAAAGACAGACAGCTTGCCCGAAAAAGTTGTGTACGGTTAATAGTTTGCATGAGCTAATTTTCAGGGTTTAATTGGTTTATTTATAAGCTTATTGAATTTTCATCTTCTCAATCCAATCCTAATAAGCGACGATTAAATGCATCATCTGATCCGGAAGCGGCAAAATCATCAAATGCCTTTTCTGTAACTTTTATAATATGGTTCTTAATAAATTCGGCGCCTTCTCTTGCACCGTCTTCAGAATTTTTCAAAGCGCACTCCCACTCCAATACCGCCCATCCGGTATAATCATATTGGGTTAGTTTGCTAAAAATGCCTTTAAAATCGACCTGTCCATCACCCAATGAGCGAAAACGGCCCGCACGGTCTATCCAATTTTGGTAGCCGCCATATACACCCTGTTTCCCGGTAGGATTAAATTCTGCATCCTTTACATGGAACATTTTAATACGCTCGTGGTAATTATCAATATATTCTAAATAATCAAGGCATTGCAGCACAAAGTGCGAAGGATCATATAACAAACAAGCGCGCGGATGCTGATTTACTTTATCCAAAAACATCTCATAAGTTATACCATCATGCAAATCCTCGCCCGGATGGATCTCATAACAAAGGTCGATACCGCATTCGTCATAAACATTTAATATAGGCTCCCAGCGTTTGGCTAATTCAGTAAAGCCTGTTTCCACTATTCCGGCGGGGCGTTGTGGCCAGGGGTACATCATTGGCCAAAGCAAAGCGCCGCTAAAAGTAACGCTTGCATTTAAACCCAAATTTTGGGAAGCCTTTGCAGCAAATTTAACTTGCTGCACGGCCCATTTTTGCCTTTCAGAAGGATTGTTCTTATAAGCCTGTGGTGCAAAAGCATCAAAAAGCTCATCGTATACCGGATTTACTGCAACCAGCTGACCTTGTAAATGTGTTGAAAGTTCGGTTATTTCTAAACCCTGTTCATTTACTATGCCTTTAATTTCATCAGCATAGGTTTTGCTTTCAGCAGCTTTTTGTAAGTCGATAAAGCGGGCATCGTTGGTAGGAAGCTGAACGCCCTTATAACCTAAGCCTTTTGCCCATTTACAAATGGATGGAAGGCTGTTAAATGGTGCCTCGTCGCCTATAAACTGCGCTAAGAATATCGCCGGCCCTTTAATGGTTTTCATAAATATTGATTAAGCCCTACCCCCGGCCCTTTCCAAAGGGAGAGTTGGTTACTTGTTTATAATAAATTAATTGACAACATAATCGGTCCATTTTTTCTCCGATTGGCTCGAGGCTACTACATTATCAATAAATGCCATCCCCCTTATACCATCATCTATACCCGGAAAATCCAACCATTCCTTATGAGGTTCTTCATTATTCAATTTTGCGCTTAAACTTAGCGCAAAGTTGCGGTAAAGATTTCCGAATGCCTCAAGGTATCCTTCCGGATGCCCTCCGGGTGTGCGGCAGTTATGAGTAGCGTAAGATGATTCCCTGTCTGCATAATTTGAGCCTGCCCTCAGTGTTTGTGCTGGTTTATCTATCCATCTTAAAGTCAATGTATTTGGTTCCTGCTGAGCCCACTCCAGGCCTCCATTCTCGCCATAAACACGAATCTTAAGTGCATTTTCTTCACCCGCTGCTACCTGCGATGCTGAGAGAACGCCCGTAGCGTTATCTTCAAAACGCAACAATATTGCGCCGTCATCGTCAAGCATACGGCCTTCAACAACTGTATTTAACGAGGCACACATTTGCGTGATCTTTAACCCCGAAATATATTCGGCTAAATGCGCGGCATGCGTTCCGATATCGCCCATGCACCCGCTTTTGCCTGATTTTTTCGGATCAGTGCGCCATGCAGCCTGCGCATTACCTTCACGCTCAGACAGGCGGCTAAGCCAGCCCTGGTGATATTCCACGTAAATTTTTCTTATTTTACCTAACGAACCATCTTTAACAATTTGCCTCGCCTCCTTTACCATTGGGTAACCAGAATAGGTATGTGTTAATAGTAGCATCAGCCCGGTTTCATCCACCTTTTTCTTTAGCTGCTTAGCTTCGTCCAAGGTAAAAGTTACCGGTTTTTCTATCACCACATTAAACCCATTTTCTAATGCAAGCATTGCCGGAGCAAAATGTGCAAAATTCGGTGTTACTATTGTTACGAAATCCATGCGTTTATCAGCGGGTTGTTTACTCTCCGCTGCCATCATTTCTTCGTAACTGGTGTAAGTTCTGTCTTCGGGTAAAAAAAGCATTTTACCACTTTCTTTTGCTACGTCCTGGTGTATGCTAAGGGCTCCGCAAACCAATTCGATCAAGCCATCCATATTAGCAGCAATACGGTGTATGGCGCCAATAAAGGCATCCTTTCCACCGCCAACCATGCCCATGCGCAATTTTCTTTTATTCATAAGCCCCCTCTAAATCTCCCCCGTTGGGGAGATTTTATTTTTTTTAATAGGTTAGAAAATAAAGCCCTCCCTACAGGGGAGGGTTGGGTGGGGGCTTCTACGAAAGCGCCCAGGCCCTATCACCTTTTTTATAAGGGATGCAACCGTCATATCTTCCCGGTACAGGAACATAGCGCAATGCTTTGGTACATCCTACCTCTGATGTAAAGTAGCCCAACAAAGTAAGTTCCTTTATCATCCTGAAATAATGGTTAGGATCTTTAGGCTTTTTGGTTTTTGAATACTCCTTTTGCTCTTTATCCAGGTCTGTTAATAAAGCTGTGCGCTGGCCGGCATCAAGATCCATAAATTTCTTACTGAATTTTGTATTGCTTGCATCATCAATTTTTGATAACCCTTTTACAAATATCTCCTGATCGGCCGGCTCGTAGCAATCTCTTACCATTATTGCCATAAAGCCGCCCACATTAGCCGCTTTAGCGCCTGGCGTGCTTGTAGCGGGTAATATCGTTTCGCCCACTTCATTTAAGAAAGTGACATGATCCGTATCAAAAAGGTCGGCTACTTTTGCAGCATTTGGTTTACAGCCCGAAACAAGGAACTCGGCACCTATCATAGTACCTCCTAATATCAAGGCTACTCTTCCTATAGCATCTCTTCTATTCATCTTAATTGTTGATTTATTGAATTAATGATTTATAATTTTATTTGGCGAACTAAATATAGTCTAAAATCTAATAGTTATCCTAAATAGAAACATTTTCACATCTCCATATTTCACATCTGGATATTCGATCAGGCTTTTAAAACAAACCCATCCCTGTAATTACGTCTTACATATTGGTTAACATCATCAAAGTTGGTTACTTTCATGTTTTCGTTATCCCAAAGCAACTTAATGTGTCCCGGATGAGCGGCACGCCTGCCTGTTCCTTTTACTGAAATATCATGTCCTCTAACGGCAAGATTAGCCATCAGCAAAGCTTCAGTAAGCGGACCAGCTTTATCAAACGATGAACTTAGTTCTGTTTTACCATAACCGGCAAGGCAACCTTCAACCCATTGCGCATAATGCGCATTAGCTCCTGCAAGAGGTGTATCTTTCCCCGGAGGGGTTATTCTTACACGTGGTATCTTTTTAGTCACATTTACTTCTTTTGTGCGGGATGTAGGCAATAATAGAGGATTGTCTGAATAAGTACTGGCTATCATTTTACCTTTAGTACCGATAAATAAGGTACCGTTACCATCATCGCCAAATTGCTCGTTAGCACCTAATTCTTCAGGCCTTTCGGGTTGTATCCCTCCGTCCATCCAGTGCAGTGTTACATCGCCCTTTGTTTTATCGGTTTTTGGGAAAGTTAATGTGATATGACTTGATGGCGGGCAGCTATCAGGGAAAACCCCTTTGGTAAATTCGCCAACATATACAGAGCCAACACTGGCCTGCACATCCTTGGCATATTGCAAACCAAGCACCCTAAATGGCGCTTCCACCAAATGGCAACCCATATCTCCGAGTGCGCCGGTACCATAATCCCACCATCCGCGCCAGTTAAACGGCACCACATTATCTACATAATCTTTAAATGGAGCTGTACCGAGCCATAGGTCCCATGCTAATTCTTTCGGTATATCAGATTTAGTTGCAGGCCATTTGATACCTTGTGGCCAAACCGGGCGGTCTGTCCAGCAATATACGGTATGCACATCGCCAATAATATCCGCGTCATACCATTCGGCTAACTGGCGGGTACCATCATTTGAAGAACCCTGGTTACCCATTTGCGTAACCACCTTATACTTTTTAGCGGCTTCAGTTAACAGGCGGGCTTCCCATATATCATGTGTTAAAGGTTTTTGAACATATACACCCTTTCCCAACTGCATTGCCGAATAAGCAATAATAGCATGGTTATGGTCAGGCGTTGATACAGAAACTGCATCAATATGCTTGTGTTCCTTATCAAACATCTCACGCCAATCCTTGTAAATCTTAGCTTTAGGGAAATTTTTAATAGTTGTTGCAGCCCTGCGATCGTCAACGTCACATAAAAAAGCAATGTTTGCTTTACCACTTTGAGCAAAGTTGGCGATATCGCTTTCACCTTTACCCCCAACACCTACACCGGCAACCGAAAGCATATCGCTTGGAGCGATATATCCTTTGCCGCCCAGTACAAATCGTGGGACGATCATGAAACTTGCAACTGCAAGCGAACTGGTCTTAATAAAATCCCGCCTGGTGGGATTTTGGGGTTTGTCTTTAGGTTCTTCAGTCATTGGTGTATGTTTATAGATATTAAATTACTGATTTAGTGAAGTATTGATCTTGTTTTTGTCTGAACCATGATTTTGGATTTAATGATTACCATGATTTAACTAATCACTCAATCCAACTAATCAATTAATTGTTAAATATTCCCTTTCTTTAACTCACTTACAGCATGGTCTACTGCCCGCGCGGTTAAAGCCATATAAGTTAATGATGGGTTTTGACAAGCTGTTGATGCCATTGCAGCACCATCAGTTACAAATACGTTTTTAGCATCCCAAACCTGGTTCCATTCGTTCAATACAGATGTTTTCGGATCACGACCCATGCGTGCTGTACCCATCTCATGTATACCGCGGCCTAATACCGGTTCGCTGTTATATACCTGCACCTTTTTAACACCAGCCTGTTCCATCATTTCTTTAGCATCATTGGCCATGTCTATCCGCATCTTCATCTCGTTGTCTTTTACAGTAGCATCTATAGCTAATACAGGCAGACCCCATTTGTCTTTTTTGGTTTTATCCAAATACGCCCTATTTTCATGATAAGGCAATGTTTCACCAAACCCACCGATACCCATTGTCCATTCTCCTGGTTCAGATAAACCATCTTTAAATGAGCCGCCTATGCTAAATTCAGGGATACTTCTACCCCACTCCTCGCGGCCTGCACCTCCCTGGTAACCAAATCCGCGGATGTAATTGCGTTTTTCGCCATTCAGGTTTCTGAAACGTGGAATGTAAATTCCGTTGGCCCTGCGGCCGAAGTAATATTTATCATCATAGCCTTCTACAACGCCACCAGCGCCTACGCCCAAGTGGTGATCCATCAGGTTATGACCCAGTTCGCCGCTGCTGCTGCCTAAACCGTCAGGCCAAACATCTGTAGCCGAATTCATTAATACCCAGGCGGAGTTTAATGTTGATGCATTTACAAAAACAATTTTTGCAAAATACTCATAGGTTTGATTAGTTTCTGCATCCAAAACCTCTACTCCTTTGGCCTTCTTGGTGTCTTTATCGTATAATATTTTAGTTACTATTGAGAATGGACGAACTGTAAGATTGTTAGTTGCCATAGCTGCCGGTAATGTGGCAGATTGTGTACTAAAATAAGCACCAAACGGGCAGCCCAACCAGCATTTGTTACGATACTGGCAATTGGTACGGCCGTTGTGCGGTACTGTAATATTGGCCGTGCGGCCAATGATCATATTTCTAAACCCTTTGTAATGGTTATTTACCCTTGCGGCTACATCCTTCTCCACGCAATTCATTTCCATTGGTGGCATAAAGTTTCCGTCGGGTAAAATAGATAAGCCATCCTTATTGCCTGATATACCGGCAAACCCTTCTACATAACTATACCATGGGGCAAGGTCCTTATATCTTATAGGCCAATCTACACCTACACCATCTTTTGCATTAGCTTCAAAGTCTACATCCGCCCAGCGGTAACTTTGTCTGCCCCACATCAGCGAACGCCCCCCTACATGGTAGCCCCTAAACCAGTCAAAACGTTTAACCTCAACATACGGGCTTTCTTTTTCATTTACCCAATAATCAAGATTAGTTTCGTTAAGCGGATAGTCTCTTTTTAGCACCGGATAATCTTTTACCATCTGCTCCGTGCGTCCGCCGCGATGGGTAAATTCCCAGGGGGCTTTATTGGCATTCACATAATCTTTGATGTGTTCGATATTACGACCTCTCTCCAGCATAATGGTCTTCAGCCCTTTTTCAGTTAGCTCCTTTGCTGCCCAGCCACCCGAAATTCCAGACCCTATGACTATCGCGTCATATGTATTTGTAGACATATAATTAATTAATAAAAGGTTAAATAAATTTACAATCGGTTATCCCGACTAATGTATGAACAAAAAATTATTGAACAAATATCCATTGTGTTTTTTTAACACAATAATCGTTTTGCAGTATCCTAAAGCCGATTTGCAGTCATTTTGTATAAACATTTTTGCCTGTGATTTTTTTTATCTTCCACTAAATCCTTCACAAAACAGGGAACTTAAACAGTATGCAAACTAAATATTCCCCTTCTGCATTTCACTAACTGCATAATCGGCCGCCCGGGCAGTAAAAGCCATGTAGGTAAGCGAAGGATTTTGGCATGAGGTAGATGTCATGCTTGCCCCATCGGTTACAAAAACGTTCTTACAGGCATGAACCTGGTTCCATTTATTCAGTATTGAAGTTTTAGGATCATTGCCCATCCTTGCACCACCCATTTCGTGGATGTCCAAACCGGGTGCCTGGTGATTACTTTCAGCTTTAATATTGGTAAACCCGGCACTTGTGAACATTTCCTTCAGTTGCTCCAGGTAATCCTTCTTCATCTTCTCATCATTATCATCATAATCAATTGATATTTTTAGCTGTGGTATACCCCATGCATCTTTCTTATTAGCATCAAGGGACACAAAGTTGCTTTCCTTTGGTATTGTTTCTCCCATCATATGAGAGCCAACTCTCCACGGACCCAGTTCCTTACCGGCTAATCCTTCTTTAAATTCACTTCCAACTCCCTCATGGCTATGTTTATAGCCCCTGTAAGCACCAAAACCGGATGCATATCCGCGAAGAAAATCTGTTTCCTGTTTATATACGTTCCTGAAACGAGGCATATATCCACCGCCTGCAGGGTTGCGCCCGTCTGTTTTCCATTCTTTAAATCCATCGTACTCCGCGCCAATATGTGCCGAATAATTATGAAAGGCCACATATTTCCCTAATACACCACTATCATTACCCAAACCATTAGGAAAGCGATGCGAAGTGGAGTTTAATAAAACAAGATTGGTATTTAAAGCCGCTGCATTTACAAAAATGATACGTGCATAATAATCAATGGTTTCCTTAGTATTAGTATCAATAACACGTACACCGGTTGCTTTGCCTTTATTTTCATCGTAAATAATGGATTGCACAACCGAAAATGGTCTTAATGTTAAATTCCCCGATTTGAGCGCCCAAGGTATGGTAGACGAATTAGCGCTAAAGTAACCGCCGAAAGGGCATCCCCGCTGGCAAAGAGTGCGTTCCTGGCATTGTGCACGCCCTTGTTCCAGGTGTATAGGATTTGGCTTGGAAAGATGCGCACAACGTGCACTGATGACATGGCGATTTTTATAACTTTCCTTAACATGCTTGCTAAAATAATCTTCAACAGCATTTAAAGGAAAAGCAGGCAAAAACTCACCATCAGGTAGTTCTGCCAATCCATCTTTATTACCAGATATCCCTGCAAATTTTTCCACATAGCTATACCATGGCGCTATATCTTTATAGCGAATAGGCCAGTCTACCGCGAAACCATCACGCGCAGGGCCTTCAAAATCAAAATCGCTCCAGCGCTGTGTTTGTCTTGCCCACATCAGCGATTTGCCGCCTACCTGGTAACCCCGTATCCAATCAAACGGTTTTTCCTGTACATAAGGATGCTCGTGATCTTTTACAAAAAAATGCGCGGCATCTTCTTTAAAAGCATAACAACGGTTAATTATGGGGTTAGCCTCCTGAACATCCATCGGCATCTCACCTCTGTGTTCAAATTCCCATGGATATAAATTGGTTGTTGGATAATCTTTAATATGCTTTACATCGCGACCACGCTCCAGCATCAATGTTTTAAGGCCTTTACCAGTTAACTCCTTGGCTGCCCATCCACCACTCATGCCCGAACCGATCACAATAGCGTCAAAAGTGCGCTCTTTAGCGCTGTCGATATTTAAATTAGCCATTTTTAAGCCTTCAATTTTTAACCGGGTAATAGGCATTATACCTTCCCGGAACGAGTTCATAAACCACTTCTTTTGTCATAAAATATTTCGACTCTGTATATCCAAAAACAGTAAGGCCTTTAACGGTATTATAAAATGCCAGTTGATCTTTTGAATAGTTATTACCCTTCTTTTCAAAAGTTTTCAGCACATCTTCTTTCTCCTTTTTACTGCAATCGGCAAAGCTTTTATTGAATAGTTTTTTAGGTACTTCATTAAACTCGCCCATTCCCTTTAAAAAGGCTTGCTGATCTTTCTTTGTTGTGCAATCGTCAAGCATTTTTATAATAAAACTGTATAAGTTCAAGTCGGTTGCACCAGGGGTATTGGTTTTGGGAATGATGGTCTCCGCCATATCAGTTATCAGTGTTTGCTGATCTAAGCTAATATCAAAATGCTTGTAGTGTACAATAGGGTTATGCTCTGTACAGGCAGGCAACAATGCCGCGCCACCTATAACCAAAGCAAGATTTCGTATCGCAGTACGCCTGTTCATATCAAAGTAGGTTAAATTGCCGGATCAAGATCTTCTCCAGATAATTGAGGCAATATAGATGTATAATTGACATTATTAAATAGAAATCCCGAAAATTATCAGAAAATTCAAAGAATTAACTTTCAGAATTTCTATTTAATATTAATCTGCAGGTAATTTAGAAAAGAATTAGTTAAAAACCCCACTTTTTCATCATTTGTAAATCAATTTTTACACAATCAAATGGATCTTTGCCCTGGTATGACTCCTGCTCGATGATAAATTGAGAAGTTCCGCCCACTCTCCTGGCGGCTTTTACGATATCTTTAACAGGCATTACCCCTGTTCCCAATATTGTACTATCGTAACCGTCCATACCCTGACCGCTATCGCTTTTTATCTCATCCTTAACATGCATCAACTCAAAACGGCCGGGGTATTTTTTAAGCAGATCTAAAGCAATACCACCCGCACCAAGCATATTACCAATATCCATTTGCTGGGCCACTAAGTCAGGATCAGTATTTTTGAGAATAAAATCATATAGATTATTGTCGCCAACCATTGTACTGAATTCGAAGTTGTGATTATGATATCCGAATTTCATTCCTGATTTTTTACACAATTCGCCGCACTTGTTAAACTGCTGCATAAAACGTTTTAACCCATCAGTATCTTTACGCAGGCTTTCATCCAGCCATGGGCTTATTACATAGCGCTGCCCTACTTCGGCTGCATCTTCAATGGTGTATTTCCATTTATCGGTAAAATCATTTTTTGAAGTATCCCAATCCTGGGCGGTCATTACGGTATGCCCGCTTGGCATTTGCAACGCCAGATCACCTAATATCTTTTTAAATTCCTTAGCTGTATAACCATAAAACTTTCTGTCAACGTAATTGGCATGCTCCACATGAATATAATTCATGTCTGATAATTTTTTAAGTGATCCTTTGGGGTCTTTTCCCATCGCATCACGAATAGAATAAAGTTGTACGCCAACCCGTTCTATTTTTTTGGGAGCTGCAAAAAGCTTGTTTGAAAGTAAAGTAGATCCGGCTACCACCAGGGTGGTATTTCTTATAAAATCTCTGCGTGATTTGTCCATTTTTATGCGTTTTAAAGGATTGAATATGAATTAATTATTTTCCAACCGGAAATACCGGATACAAGGGTCGCGAATTACTTATAAATGCCAAATGTTTGCTATCAGGCGCCCATGATGGGGTATTGATGGTACCCTGCCCGCCATAAAGATAGGCTACCACTTTTGATGGGCCACCGCCTACTGGCATTACCCTTAAATAAACATGTTTGTAAAAAGGATGATCGCCAGGTGCCACTTCACCTTTTAAAAAGGTAATGTATACAATCCATTTACCATCGGGCGAAACATGGGGAAACCAGTTATTAAAATCATCTTTAGTTATTTGTGTTTGCTCGCTGCCATCTGGTTTCATGCGCCACACCTGCATCAATCCGCTGCGTACCGAATTGAAATAAATATATTTACCATCTGGACTATATTCGGGCCCATCATCCAGTCCGGGAGTATTGGTAAGCCTTACTTCCGGCCCCCCTTCTGCCGGGATACGGTAGACATCAAATTCCTTATCCCGTTCTCCGCAGAACACAATATATTTACCATCCGGCGACCATCCGTGCATATATGAGGGGCCGGTAGGGGTTATTTGCTTTGGCACGCCGCCACCAATAGGAACTGTAAAACCTACCGACGCTCCCTTTTCACCATTGCCGGTGCTAACTGCAAGCATCTTTCCGTCAAATGATATTACATGGTCGTTGTTATTATGAGATGCAATGCCTGTATTGATCACCGCGGGTGTTAATGTAGCCAGGTTAAAGTTATAAAGAAGTCCATCCCTGTTATAAATCAATGATTTGCCGTCCTGTGTCCAGTTTGGGGCTTGCAATGAACCCGGTATCTGGTAAATGATCTTGCTATTTTGGTTTTCCAGGTCAAGTATCTCAATGCTGCTGCCTAAATAATCTTTATAAGGCACAAGGTCCTTACCCGCAGGCACCACAATACGCACATTATTAAATACCGCCTTTTCGGTAACATCAGGATTATGTGAGCAGATAAATAAACCTACATAAACATCATCGCCAAGATCCAGGCTATCTAATTTTTCGGTAACAAAAGTTTCACCCTTATGTGCAACCGACATGGTATAGGTGTTACCCTTTCTTTCTAACTGAATAACCTTAGCCCCGGTTAAAGTTGATTTTATCTCTTCAGTATTGCCGCTAACCTTACGCCTGAACTGTAATGATGTTAGGCCATCGCCATGTACCACTGCATTAATGTGCTTTGAATTGGTATCCAATGATGACCGCACCATCCATCCTATTTTGCGATGTTCTTCTACTCCTTTGCCTATAAATTCAGCATTGGCGCGAAGGATAAAATCGCCTTTCATTTTTTTCCACACAAAATGGAATTCATCATGCGTTGTCCAAATATTTGTTCCCGAACCCTCCAGGTGATATTGTTGTTCAACAGCATCAAACGTAGCACTCCCTTTGTGCTTTACCGGGCCTATATCTGCCTGATCATCAAAAATGCCCAGCTGATTGTTTTGAGCGTTTGCATTAAAAAGATTTATACAGAAAATGATACAAATAATACAGCAACGTATTTTACTTTTCATCAGATTGGTGTTTGAGCTACACTAAATAATTGGGTTCACTAAATTATAAATTACATTGATAAAAGCTATAGTACTTCTTTATCAATTTTTACAAATTAAAAAAAATCTTTTCTTAGTGAGATTAATACCCGCCTCCTTCTATATTAATTGCCTTATATCAATTAAATAAATTAAGCTTAAGGTAAAAAAATAATTAATGGTTAAATATAAAACAATAATTATTCCTATAAGTTTTAAACTGGAGAGTATTTCAATTTCTCTAAAAGAATAACTAATTGTCCTAAATCATTATAAAGCATTTGTCACTTAATCATCAACAAACTATAAGTTTCACAATACCACTCCATTAACAGCTATAGGAGTTTTATTGGTAAATATGGAAAGCCTGTTTAATAAAACTAAAAATGGAATGTATTAATAATTTTACTCTTCAAACCCAATATGAAAATCAGCATTAGTCAAAAAATCATTATATTCTCTATTACCATTCTGGCAATCAACGGGGTATTGGGGTATGATGTTTATAAGAGCAAGCAAAAGCTGTTTGATTCTGAAAAGTGGGTGCAACACACAGAGCAGGTTATTAACCAGTCTGCTAACATACGTTTAATTACTAAAGATATACAAACCGCTTCGAGCAGCTTTATAATTACTAATGACAGTATATTTCTCGAACCTTTAATTTCTGCAAAAAAAACGGCTTTCGTCTATATCAGGCAAATCAGACAACTTACCCGGGACAATCCTGTACAACAAGGGCGCATAGATTCGCTTAATTTTTATATACACAGGTTGTTGAATTTTTCATTCAAAACTGTTGAAATAAGAAGCAAACAAGGATTGGCAACGGCTATAGCATATGCTTCTACCAGGGAAGGGAAATATAATACCGATCGTATTCGTCAAATAGCCAATGCTATTCAGCAGGACGAGGGGGTTTTGCTTAAACAACGAAAACAAATAAACGCGCGTAATGAGACCGAATTTAACCGGTTTTCAATGTTTATAATTATTTTGATGGCATGGTTCACTATTCTTTTGTTGATTGTTGCAGGTAAATATTTATTCCAAAATAACGAGAAAAGAAAAAGGGCGGCTGAATTAGTAATCGCTAACCAAGAGCTTTGGTTCCAAAACGAAGAGAAAGGAAAACGGGCTGCCGAGTTGGGTGTGGCCAACGATGAACTTTCATTTCAAAACGAAGAGAAAGGAAAACGGGCTGCTGAGTTGGTAGTTGCAAACAAAGAACTTTTATTCCAAAACAATGAGAAAGGAAAAAGGGCGGCTGAATTAGTGATCGCCAATAAAGAGCTTTCGTTTCAAAACGAAGAGAAAGGAAAACGGGCTGCCGAGTTAACCATCGCCAATAAAGAGCTTTTGTTTCAAAACGAAGAAAAAGAAAAGAGGGCGGCTGAGTTAACCATCGCCAATAAAGAGCTTTTGTTTCAAAACGAAGAAAAAGAAAAGAGGGCGGCTGAGTTGGATGTAGCCAACGATGAACTTTTGTTTCAAAGCGAAGAAAAAGAAAAACGCGCAGCAGAGTTAATCGTAGCAAACAAAGAACTCTTATTCCAAATCAATGAGAAAGGAAAAAGGGCTGCTGAGTTAGTGATCGCTAATAAAGAGCTTTCATTTCAAAACGAAGAGAAAGGAAAACGTGCTGCTGAATTGGATGTTGCCAACTATGAGCTTTCCTTTCAAAGCGAAGAAAAAGAAAAACGGGCGGCAGAGTTAATCGTCGCAAACAAAGAACTTTTATTTCAAAACAACGAGAAAGGAAAAAGGGCCGCAGAATTAGTGATCGCAAATAAAGAGCTTTCGTTTCAAAACGAAGAGAAAGGGAAACGGGCTGCTGAATTGGATGTTGCTAACGATGAACTTTCTTTTCAAAGCGAAGAAAAAGAAAAACGTGCAGCCGAGTTAGTCATCGCTAATAAAGAGCTTTTATTCCAAAACAAGGAGAAAGGAAAAAGGGCGGCTGAATTAGTAATTGCTAACGAAGAACTTTGGTTTCAAAACAAAGAAAAAGAAAAAAGGGCAATTGAACTAACTATTGCAAACCAAGAGCTCTCGTTCC
This sequence comes from Mucilaginibacter sp., assembly GCA_028288085.1. GTDB lineage: Bacteria > Bacteroidota > Bacteroidia > Sphingobacteriales > Sphingobacteriaceae > Mucilaginibacter. Next base: position 29,615 of record JAQBOK010000381.1, on the reverse strand, counting down.
AAAACAAGGAGAAAGAAAAGCGGGCTGCTGAATTAACCATAGCCAATAAGGAGCTCTCGTTCCAAAACAAGGAAAAAGAAAAGCGGGCTGCTGAATTAAAGCTGGCCGAAATAGCGCGTATAAAAATGGTAAATGAGCTATTACAACGAAATAATGACCTTGAACAATTCGCCTATATTATTTCTCACAACTTGCGTGCCCCGGTAGCCAATATCATTGGCGCTTCAAGTGCCCTTAACGAGACAGGCTTGAGTGCAGAAGATAAAGAAACCCTTAGCAGGGGTATCAACACATCTATTATAAAGCTTGACGAGGTGGTAAATGATCTTAACCATATTTTACAAGTAAAAAGCGAAATTAAAGAGGTCAAAGAAATAGTATGTTTTTCTGAACTGATTGACGATATAAGGATCAGCATCCTGAATCTTATAAATAAAGATGATATAGAAATAAAATATGATTTTTCTGGCATTAATGAGTTTTTAACCTTAAAGCCCTACCTGTACAGTATTTTTTTTAATCTTATTTCAAACAGTGTCAAATACCGTCGACACGATATTCATACTCTTATTGAAATAAAAAGCAGCCTGGTAAAAAACAAGATCGAATTGATCTTTACAGACAACGGATTAGGTATTGATCTTCAAAAAAGAGGCGGTCAAATATTTGGCTTATATAAGCGGTTCCATACCAATATAGAAGGAAAGGGCATGGGGTTGTTCATGGTAAAAACACAGGTAAAGATTCTTGGAGGAGAAATAAGTTTAAAAAGCGAGGAAAATAACGGAACAGAATTTAAAATTGAATTTGAAATATGAATGCCGGCTTAAAATATATTATTGTGGATGATGATCCGCTTAATAACACGATTTATAGTATTATCATAAAAACCGCCCTGGGTGAAGTGGATATTAAAACCTTTACACATCCTGAAGATGGACTTGAATTTATACAAAATAAATATGTTCAAAGTCACACCGTACTTTTTCTTGATCTGAACATGCCAACACTTACTGGTTGGGAGTTTTTAGAAGAATATGGAAAATTCAATGAAGAATTAAAAAAACAGATCCATATTTATTTGCTTACTTCTTCCATTGACCAACGGGATAAGGATAAAGCGAAAGATAATATATACGTTAAAGGCTTTATATCAAAACCACTTGATTCTAAAACCATTACTTCTATAGCAGAAAAAGAATTTTATGACTAAAAAAAGAGGGATATGAATCCTCAGTCATTTCCCTTCTCTTTTTATGCAATTTCATTAACTGGCCTTTTCTACTTTCTTTATGTGTTTTACTTTGTACCCATTATAATGCTTGTGCTTGTGGAAGGTATTGTGCACCTTTTGGGGCAGCGTTGACGTTCTTTTTACCTTGTCTTCTTTTTTAACAACGGTTTGCGCAAATGCAGTTGCTCCAAAGGCGCATAGCAATAGTAATAAAATTATCTTTTTCATGTAATTTGTTTATTTTAATAACCGTGATAGTATAAAAAATGTTTGTATGATTAATATTATACATGCCCTGCCTTTATTTGTTTAAACAATGATTAAATTATTAAATCTTGATTAAATTTATTTTTGTAAGTTGTAGATTATCAAAATATTAAATGTTATATTGCGTTTACCTAATACTAATTGGTTTTTCTGAATTGGTTAACGACAAACAGGCCGGCATAACAAGCCTGATATTTGAAGATGACCGGAGATAAATTTGATTTTAAAACATTTTTCGCACAGCATTTTTTAAAACCCCGTCTCAAATAGGGTTAAATATCGACGGCAGCTGATCTGTTATATTGTTGAAATCAAGAGCCCTATTGTAAACAATTCGAATTTATCTTTATGGACAATAGAATGGGCATCGATCTTAAAAAAGAACGACGAACGGGCTTCCGGTTTGTATATACAATTTCACACTAACTTTATAGGAAAAGGCACCGGGTTATATGTGGTATAAACATAAATGGAAATTCCTGGTAAAAAAACAAATATTCAAAGTACTGCGAATAAGGAAATGATTTACAATTTATGGTATGGTATGAATAATCAATTAAAATATATTATTGTGGACGATGATCCAACTAATAATATGATATGCAAAATGACACTCAAAAACACGCTTGGCGAGGTGGATATGAAAATATTTACTGCTCCCGAGGAAGGGCTGTTATTCATAAAAAATAATTTCAATAGAAATTCTGAGCACACTATACTTTTCCTTGACCTTAATATGCCTACGCTTACCGGCTGGCAGTTTTTGGAACAATATAAAGATTTCAGCGAGGAAGTAAAAATGCAGATCAATATTTATTTACTCTCTTCTTCAATTGATAAACGTGATTGGGATGAGTCAAAAAAAAATAAATATGTAAAAGGTTTTTTAGTGAAACCCATGTATCGGGAAACGATCCTTTCAATAGCAGGAAAAGAGTTTCAAAGTATAATATAGATGATGCTAACTATGCGTACTCCGTGTTTAGGGGCAAACTAAAATAGAATTTGCTGCCTTTACCCGGCACAGATGTTATCCATAGCTTCCCTCCATTTAATTCTACAAGTTCTTTACACAATAGCAAACCTATACCGGTACCATTTTCTCCTAATGTTCCGGGGTGAGAAAAATGGGTTTGTAAGTAAAATAACATGCCTATCTCTTCTGCACTCATGCCTTTTCCGTTATCCTCCACACTAATGATCACTTTATTCTCTTCGTAAGTTGAGTTTAGCTTTATACAGCCGTTTGTGTTAGTAAACTTGATAGCATTACTTATCAGGTTGCGTAATACTACCTTGATATGGTTCTCATCAGCAAGTACGGATAGTCCCGGGCTAGCATGATTTACAAACTCTATACATTTGCGTTGCAGGGCATGATTAAATGTCTGTTCCATTTCAACCCCAATCAAAAATATATCCAGGCGTGAAGAATTAATGCCTCTTCCTTTAATATGGCTTCCGGCCCATTCCATCAGATTTGATAGGGTTAATTCGGCACTTTTCACCAAAGAGTTTACATCCTTCATCAACCAGTTCACCTCTTCGGTTGATATATATTCAACCTCAAACATTTCTACAATATTGCGCAAATTAGCAAGCGGCGTGCGCAGATCATGCCCTATCACAGCCAGTAGCTTATCCTTTATTTTACTAATAGTTTCCAGGTTGGCTGTTTGTGCTTCAATAAGCTGTTTTTGATTAAGCAGCGCCTCGTGTTGAAGCTGTAATTTATTATTCAATAACTTTTTCTGCTTATAAAAATAATAGGTTACTGATAGTAACGCTACCACTATTAAAAGCGATAAGGAAAGCGAAATGATAATTGTTCTTTGCATTTCCACTTTAGCCTTAATATCCTGGTTATTACGATCAGTTAAAGCTATTTTATTGAGTTGTGCATTTAATGCGAAATAGTCCTGTATCAGTTCGGCATTCTTTATTTTGTTGAAATTATTCAGGCTATCTTGTATACTATTATATTTTTTCTGAAAGGCCATTACTTGTTTCAGATCATTTTTCTGCTCGTAACTGGTAATTAATGCCCTGTAAGCAGATGATATGGCATAAACCACCCCTATACTATCTCCAAGAGCGACACCCCTTTCGGCATATACAATTGCTTTATCAAAATTGTGCAACTCAATATATATCCGGGCATAATCTACATAAGTAATAGCGCGTAACCTGTTATTATGTATAGTTGTGCTCATCCGGAAAGTTGTATCTGAATAACTAAGTGCGGCCTTATATTCCTTTTTGTATCGGTAAATGCTGCTTAATCGCCCATATAAAACAGCGGTATTACGTTGGTCTTTAGCACTTTTATTAAGCACCAATGCCTGGCTAATTTCTTTGATGGCCAGTTCATAGTTCTTAAGATGCATATAAACGTATGATCTTTCGCTGTGCACTTCAGCCAGCCTACCGGGATCATTTCCTGCAAATCGCTCTGACTGGTCTAAGTTCTTAAATGCTTCTGTATAGTTACCCAGATCTGCATAAGTGCGGCCGGTTATATGGTAGCAATCTGCAATAAGCAAAGGCCTATCCTTCGGTAAATCTGTTATAGCTTTGTTAAGATAAAACAACGCTATAGGGTAATATGATTGCGACCAATAGGCATAACCTATATTGAGAAAACTCTGGCCAATACCTTCCTGGTACTTTGATTTTTCCGCAAGCAGAAGCGCTCTCTCGGCAATTAATCTTGCTGAATCAGGCGCCTCAAGATAAATATTGTAGGCAATATCATTCAGATGATCAATAGTGTTTTGTGCAGAAATTCCGGGGTTTTTAAATGATGAGGGCGGCAATGCCGTTTGGGCAAAGGTTCCACTATGTATCAATAGCATCAATAGCAATCCTATAAAAACCTTCATTTTACTTAATACGGTGAAACCTTCACCAGGTTTGTAACAAAACCATCAAATTTATATTCTATCACGCTATTATACAACGCTCTCCAACAAGCATTTGCGCACATAGCTCTTCATTATCCGGCATCTCTATCTCATCAACTTCATGTTTATAATTTTGCTTTATTTGTTTACGTTTCCGGGCTTCTATAAAGCGCCTTACATGTTTGCGGTGTTCCAGTATTAATCCGGGTACTTGCACCGGGCGATCTTGCTCATCTTTTGCCACCATGGTAAAATAGCTGGTATTGGTATGATGAACCTGGTTAGTTTTAATATTTTCTGATATCACCCGGATACCTACCACCAGCGAAGTTTTGCCAACATAATTAACCGATGCCATCAAAGATACCAGATCGCCAACCTCTACGGGCTGTAAAAAGTCCACGGTATCTATTGAGGCAGTTACACAATAATTGCCGGCATGTTTGGCAGCGCATACATATGCTACCTTATCCATCAGCGATAATAAAATACCCCCATGTATCTTTCCGCCAAAGTTTGAGTAGGAAGGTATCATCAGTTCTGTTATTACAGTCTCAGAAAAACTGACCGGTTTATAAGGTAAATTATCGTTTAATGCTGACATAAATTGAATTTTTACAGACTACAAGTTTAATCATCAATTAGGCATTAATGCAACAATTGTATGACATTGAAAAACGCGTTAAACTTAAATATATATTCATAGTCAATAGCGTTTAAATAATTCCTGTGGTGAAATATATACTATCCTTTTTATTGACTTTTTTGCTACTGCAAACAGCTTTTGCCCAACAACCACGTGATGTATACGGTACTGTTACAGACAGTACCGGTGTAACAATTCCCGGCGCCAATATAAAACTTATTTCACCTAAGGATAGCGCCGTTGTGGCAACAAACCCAAATGGGTCATTTGTTTTTCAGGGGGTTATCTCTAAAAACTTCAAATTAACTATTACCAGCCTCGGCTATCAAGCCATTACAAGGCGTTATGAAATGGATAATGATACCAAAGCTATTAAACTTGATCCAATCAAACTAAAGTCGCAATCCAATATATTGAAAACTGTTAACATTACTGATGTTAACCCTATATCCGTAAGGGAAGACACCATAGAATATAAAGCCAGCGCCTATAAAGTGCGCGAAGGTTCGCCTGTAGAAGAATTGCTTAAAAAGTTACCGGGGGTAAGTGTTGATAAGGATGGGAATGTTACTGCACATGGTAAGCAGGTAACCAAGGTACGTGTGGACGGTAAGGACTATTTTACTGGCGATGTGCAAACAGCCACACAAAATTTACCTGCAGATATTGTAGAGAGCATACAGGTAATTGATGACTATGGCGATCAGGCTAATTTAACGGGTATAAAAACCGGCGACCCTGATAAAATATTGAACATCACTATACAAAAAGGCAAGCGGCACGGCCAGTTCGGGCAGGCAACGGCAGGTGTGGGCGATGATGACAGATACCTGGCCCGCCTTTCGGCGAACGCCTTTAACGATGATCAGCAAATATCGCTGATAGGCACCGCGAACAACACCAATACCAATGCTTTCAACCTAAACCCTGCCGGTGGAAGCGGGGGGCGTGCGGGCAAAGGATCTGGCGGGGGGGCCAGTTCTGGTGTGAGCACAGCAAACGGCATTACTGATAACAAATCCCTTGGGTTTAACTACAGGGATGATTGGGGCAAAAAAATAACCGTTTATGGTAGCTATAGTTTTGCCGATAAAGACAAAAACACTACCACTATCACCCAGCAGCAAAATCTTTTCCAGTCGGGCGCGCTAATTAACAATGATAATTCCAATGATATGAATCGTAGCGTTAACCATCGCTTTGATTTTAATATGGAATACAAGATCGACACGCTGAACTATCTGAAAATAAATCCCAATTTCTCTTACGGTTCCACCAATGACAATAATTCGGACATATTTAGTAATGTGCGTAACAATACCATAGTTAATGGTAATGAACTTTCGCTCACCAATTCCACCGCACCAAGCGGAGGGGCCACTGTACTTTATAACCATAAATTTCACAAAAAGGGCCGCAATTTCAGCATAAACGCAGCTTATAGTTATTCAAAAAATACACAAGGGCTAAATGACCAATACACCACAGTTCAGGATACGGTAATTACACCCTTATATCAGCAAATAAATACCTACAGCAATTCAGACAAGTTTAATGTTCATCTTTCCTATATCGAACCTATTGGTAAAACAACTTACCTGGAGGGAAGTTATACCTACAGTTATGCTAATACTGATAATAATCGCTACAACTACCGTATAGATCCCCTCACCGATGTTAAAACCTATGTAGACTCGTTAAGTACTTTATATAATTATCAGTTTATCAGCAACCGTTTTGGTTTAAACCTGCGGGGCATCAAACCAAAATACAATTACACCATAGGGTTATCTGCACAACCAAATACATTAACTGGCGAATCGCACGATTTTCATACCTCAACAAATACATTCAATTGGGTGCCAACAGCCAGGTTTGTATATAATTTTGCCAAAAACCACACGTTCACGGTTAATTACAGCGGCAATAGCAGTCAGCCGGGTTTTGCGCAACTACAGTTACAGCCAGACTATTCAAACCCGCAGAACGAAATTTTCGGAAACCCCGATCTAAAACCGTCCTTCAGCAATACCATCAATATACGTTATAATGAGTTTGATATAAAAAGCGGTAACTCCCTGTTTACCAACTTTTCTTTTAACACCGTACAGGACCAGATAGTAGCCAATACTCAACCAGTTGATAATGAACAACCAGGAAGCGCCAGTTCAAAGGGCACTATACAGGAAACCCACTATATAAACACCAACGGCTATTATTCAGGTAGTGGTAACTATTCATTTTCAAAACCTTTTGACAACCGCCAATACACTGTAAGTGTTAACGGAAGCGCTAATTTCAACAATAACATATCATACATCGAAGATCAGCGTAATGTGGGCAAAAACTGGGTATTTAGCCAGGGGGCCAAATTACGTGTGGACCTGGACAGTGTGATGGATAGTGAAATAAGCGCCAACTACAGCATTAATAATACCAGTTACAGTTTGCCGTCATCTATTAATACCAATGCCCGTACATGGACATTAGGGCTGGATGGTCGCAACTATTTTTGGTATGATCTTATATTGGGCTATGATCTTACCCAAACCATCAATAAAGGTTTTAGCAGCACCATAAATGCCAACCCAACCCTGCTAAGCACCTATCTTGAATACCAGTTTTTGAAAAAACATATTGCCTCACTCCGGTTCCAGGCCTTTGACCTGTTTGATGAAAACAAGGGGATTACCCGCTCAGTAAGCGGCAGCCAGATTATTGATACAAGAATCAACAGGCTGGGGCGATATTTTATGCTTTCGTTCACAATGCGTTTGCAAAAATTTACCGGGAGTGCATCCCGCGGCAGAGGAGAACATGGGGGTGGTTACAAAGGCTTCGGTGGTGGTCGCAGAGGTAGCTGATAGTCAGTAAATGGCTGCTTGGGTTTGATTAATTTTAACTAATATTTGCCTCTTTAACTTAATCAACCATTCAACCCCATCTAATTTAATCAACAATTAGTTTTTGAATTTGATTTCACATGCTTTATATTGGCTGAAACCATTATGTACTTAAAAAAATTTCTGCCGGTTATTATTATTTTATTTTGTATCACAAACTGTTTTGCGCAGGATACTCTTGAAAAAAAGAATCGCTTAACTGATAAAGTGACAGAAAAATTTCATGTAATAAAAGGCAATGAACAAGTTAAGGATGGGTTTTACCAGGCCCTTTACAAGCGTAAAATAGCTGTAGCAAGCGGCGAATATAAAAAAGGCAAAAAAACAGGTGTTTGGTATTTCTATGATCAAAAAGGCGTTTTATTGCAGATTTTTAATTACAGTAAGGATTCGCTTAGATATGATGCGCGTGAAGATTCTACTTCTGATTTTCGCTACATGCTTGATAAGGAAATATCAGCCAATGACAAGATAACTAAGCCCGTAAAAATTGGTGGAAGATATTATGGATTTTTATCTTACCTGATGTTCTATAAAACACCTTTTGATCCTTATATTTATGGAACAGGGGGCTTGGTAGGAGTGGTAGAATTATTGATAAGCCCCATGGGCAGACTGGCAGATTATAAAATACGCGTAGTTTCAGCCTATTCAGATTATGATCAAACCACAAATTTTGATGTTCGCTTGCTCAAAGAAGAGGACAGGAAATTTATACCTGCTACATATAATGGTGAGCCGGTGCTATCACGCATCATTATCCAATGCCGTGTAACAGCCAGTGGTGGGTTGGATTATTTTTAGGTGTAAACTATTATCTGTGTTTACATAGACAAAAAAACAAGATGCCCAACCTAAACATTAAAGCATCACACTTCAAAATTATAAATTGGGCATCAAAATTCGTTTTTTTTAAACCATTAATGCTGATGGTGCCCATCAGGCCCATGAGCATGACCATGAGTTAATTCTTCAGGGTTTGCCGGCCGAACATTGATAATGTTACCTTTAAAATGAAGGTCCTGACCAGCCATTGGATGGTTAAGATCAACAATAACAGAATCTTCCGCTACAGATACAACTTGCCCCTGGAAATGATTGCCGTTATTATCCTGCAAAGGCAATATGCTGCCAATTTCAGGAATTTCAGTCCCCTTAAACATATCCTTAGGCAAATTAGCTACTGCCTCGTCATCGTAATTCCCATAAGCATCTTCAGCAGAAAGACGGAAGTCATATTGATCACCGGTAGAAAGGGTGCTCAAATTTTCCTCGAATTTAGGAAGCATTTGCCCTGCTCCGTATAAAAAAGTAAGTGGTTGTTCTTCAGTAGCGCTTTCTACTAAAGCTTCGGTGCCATCATCCTGTTTAACATACAAGTCGTAAGTTAATGACACTACATGTTGTTGTTCAATCTTCATTCTATCTTTTTTTTGATAAGTGTTTTAATCTCAAATTTGTTTTAGCGCTTCTTCGATATTTTCAGCGGGTAAGCCGCATGTTCTGTCTTTACAAATGAATATTCTGGTAGTAGCGGCAAATTTATCGAGGAGCAAAGGTAAACTTCCTTTTTTACCGCCCAACATAATTTTGTTAGGAATGTAATTTTTTTCTATGCCAATGCGCATTTCTTCAGCACCTTGTCCGGTTACAGCAATTTCATTTACTCCATATATCTCGTCCATCAACAGCATGGCCCAATTGGAATAAGACGATCCGTATTTTGCTATCTGTGGCACTACATTACGTAGTAGCTGTGCCGAGATCTCACCATAACTGACATCATCAAATAATAAGCCCAGTTTTTTAAGGTTGTGCGCCATTACCGAGTTAGATGAAGGTGTTACGCTATCCATAATTTCAGATTTGCGGGCTATCAATTGTTCATCGTCATCGGCTGTATAAAAGAAAATACCTTTCGCCGAATTATAATAATGAGCGATGGCCTGGTCAACCAGTTTTTTTGCCGTATACAGCCACTCCTCGTTAAAAGTAACTTCATATAATGACATCAAAGCATCAATTATATTAGCATAATCATCAAGAAATGCCCCATCCCAGGCTTTTTCTGCAGAAGATCCCTTACTGTTATAAATACGCATCAATCTTCCTTGCTCATTTACCAAATTATTAAAAATAAAATTGGCATTTTGCAGTGCAAGTTCCAGATACTCCTGGTTATTAAATGAACGGTATGCCTCGCAAAGCCCTTTGAGCATTAATCCATTCCACGAGGCTAATATTTTATAATCCAAACCTGGGCGTATGCGTTTGCTGCGTACTTTTAAAATCTTATCGCGCGAGGCTTTGATCTTTGAAACGAGTTCTTTCACTTCTAATCCAAGCTTTTCGGCTAATTGTTCGTCGCTTTCTTTTCTAAAAAAAACATTGGTATGCTCTTCTTCCCAATTACCATCATCAGTAACATGATAATAGATGCAAAACAGATCGGCATTCCCTCCTAATATGTCTTCAATTTCTTTCTTGGTAAAAGTGTAAAATTTACCTTCCACCCTTTCGCTGTCAGCGTCAAGTGCCGAGTAAAACCCACCTTCTGGTGAGGTTAACTCCCGCTTTGTAAATGTGATGATCTCATCAACAATTTCCGGGTAAAGCGGATCGAATTGCCATACAGATGCTTCAGCATAAAGGCTGATCAACTGGGCGTTATCATAAAGCATTTTTTCAAAATGCGGCACATGCCACCGCCCATCAACCGAATATCGGGCAAAGCCGCCGCCAATATGATCATAAATACCACCAAAAGCCATTTTATGTAAGGTCAGTTTTACCTGCTCGGCTACGCTATCATTCTTCATTAAATGGGCATAGCGCATTAAAAACTTCCAGTTATTGGGCACCGGGAACTTCGGTGACGATCCCATCCCTCCTTCTACTTTGTCAAAATAACGCTCCCAATTATCAACTATCAATTCAAGATCAGCTTTCAAATATTTCGGCTGTTCACTGACAAATTGTACCGACTCATACTGTCTTATGCCTTCTGTCAGCTTTACAGCATATTCTTCCGCTTCTTCGGGCTTGGTTTTATAAAAATCGGCCAGGTTAAATAAAAGGCTTACCCAATCGTTTTTGCGGAAATAAGTGCCGCCATATATTGGTCTTTGATCTGGCAAACAGATACAATTCAGCGGCCATCCGCCACGGCCGGTCATCAATTGCACAGCACTCATGTATATCTGGTCAACATCGGGTCGCTCCTCCCTATCTACCTTAATGCAAACAAAATATTCGTTCATCACTGCAGCCACCTTCTCGTCTTCAAAACTTTCGTGCTCCATTACATGGCACCAGTGGCATGCCGAATAGCCAATACTAACTATAATCAGCTTGTTTTCGTCCTTTGCCTTTTGCAATGCCTCTGCACTCCATGCATACCAATCAACGGGGTTATGGGCGTGCTGCAATAAGTATGGCGAAGTAGAATTGGCAAGATGATTCATATAGAAATAGTATACGGCAAAATTGCGTATTCAATTTTAAAATGCAGCAATTTGAATATTTGAAAAATGATTTAATTGACACATTTTCAATATTCAGGTTTTCAAATTCCGTAAATTATCAAATTGACAAATTATTTTGGTTTATTTGCGCTTTAATTACAAAAATCTCAATAATGAACTGTTTTAGATTTAACTCCTTAGCAGGTATGGGCCTGCTTTTTCTGTTTGCAGTAAGTGCATCCGCCCAAACACCCGACTCTATTAAGTACGATCACCAGGACCTGTTTGGCCCCATTACCTGGCCTGTAACCAGTGGCAACACACGGTCTGCAAATGGTAATCCCGGCGCACACTACTGGCAAAATCGTGCCGACTATACTATCCATACTACCCTGAATGAAGCCAAGCAGGATACTACTATAAATGGCGCAGTAACGATAGACTATACCAATAACAGCCCCGACAAACTGGATCATTTATGGATGCAACTTGATCAGAATTTATTTAAACCAGATTCACGGGGTGCAGCTGTTACCCCATTCGCAGGCGATCGTTTTGATGTAAAGGGCTTTAATCGTGGCGGCTATCACATTGCTTCGGTATCAGTAACTTATAAAAATCAAACTTATACCGTTGTTCCTGTAATTACCGACGCCCGCATGCAGGTACGCCTGCGCGCACCGCTTGGGTCAAATGGAGATAAAATACAGGTAAAAGTGAATTACAGCTTTTCTATACCTTTCTATGGCGCCGACAGGATGGGCCGCAAAAAATTCAAGGATGGTTATGTATATGAAATAGCACAATGGTACCCACGCATGTGTGTTTATGATGACGTAGAAGGATGGAACACGCTGCCTTATATGGGATTGGGAGAGTTTTATTGCGAATACGGCGATTTTGACTACTATATCACCGCTCCAGCCAACATGATTGTTGTAGGTTCAGGTGATTTGCAAAATGGCGCGCAGGTACTTACGGCAGCTCAGCAAACCCGTTTGGCCCAGGCCCGCAATAGCGATAAAACAGTAATGATCATTAAACCGGAAGAAGTTGGCCAGATAGCTAACCGTACAGGTAATTTAACCTGGCACTATAAAATGCTGAATAGTCGTGATGTTTCATGGGCTGCATCAACAGCATTTATATGGGATGCCGCAAAGGTAAATTTCCCTTCAGGCAGAAAAGGCATAGCCATGTCAGCCTACCCTGTTGAAAGTTCGGGAAACGATTCGTGGGGACGTTCAACAGAATATTTGAAAAATAGCATGGAAATCTATTCTAAAAAATATTTTGAATATCCATGGAACTCCGCGGTAAATGTATCAGGTGTTGCTTTAGGGATGGAATATCCAGGTATCATCTTTTGTTTGAGCAACTTAAAAAACGGCAATCTTTGGGGTGATGTTACGCATGAGATAGGACATAACTGGTTCCCGATGATTGTGGGTTCAAACGAACGCAAATACATGTGGCAGGATGAAGGCTTCAATACCTTTATTAATGAATACTCTACCGAGCAATTTAATCATGCTGAATATAATGATACTGCCAAACGGGCGCAGGCTATTTTAAGAAGCTTTAAAAATAGTAACGACCCATTAATGACGCCTCCAGAAGCAATTGGGTTAAGGGATTATGGTCAGTATTATGTTAAAACAGCCTTAGGGTTAGATATGTTGCGTAATGTGGTTCTGGGTCCTGATCGTTTTGATTATGCCTTTAATGAGTATATTAAACACTGGGCATTTAAGCACCCACTGCCTTATGACTTTTTCCGCACTATGAACGATGCTTCTGGTGAAGATTTGAACTGGTTCTGGAAATCGTGGTTCTTCACTACCTGGAAAATTGACCAGAGCATACAATCTGTAGATTATGTAAATAATGATGCAGCACAGGGTGCCATTATTACATTGGTTAACAAAGAGAAAATGGCCATGCCTGTTGATCTGAAGATCACACAGGATAACGGTACTACCGAGATACTGCACTTACCAGTAAACATCTGGCAACGTGGTGGTGTTTGGAAATTTAAATATCCTTCAAAATCAGCTATAAAGAGTATCGTTTTAGATCCGAACAGGGAATTGCCCGATATTAATCTTAAAAATAATGTTTGGACGGCAAAGTAAACACTAGTTTCACCTCATATTTTTTATAAAGACCGGGTTTCAAAAAGATCCGGTCTTTTTTTGTCCCTAAAACACTGTATGATTTCAGTCAAAGTATTGTTAAGATAAGAAGGGACGCTTATGCTTATTTTACAAACCTGGCAGCTACCCATTCTTTTGTTTTTTTATGGCTGACATATTTTAGGCCGTATTTTGAGGCTTCCTCCTTAATAATATCTAAATCAGGGCTTTCATAAAATCCACTTAAATAGATATCGCCGTTGGGTTTTAATACATCGCTGTAACGTGCTATTTGATCAAGCAAAATATTGCGGTTGATATTAGCAAGGATAATATCAACCTGTTCATTAGGTATAACTTCTTTGGAGCCACAGATAGCTTTAATATTGGTTATTCCATTTAATTCTGCATTCTCTATCGCGCTTTCGTAACACACCGGATCATAATCTATCGCTGTAATATCTTTTGCACCCAATTTATTGGCCAGTATAGCCAATATGCCGGTACCGCAGCCCATATCCAATATCTTTTTACCTTCAAAATCCGCATCAAGCATCATATCCATCATCATAGATGTTGTTTCATGATGCCCGGTACCAAATGCCATTTTGGGATCAATCACAATCTCGTAGGAAAATTCAGGTTTATGCGGATGAAAAGTTGCCCTAACCCATATCTTATCCCTGATCTGTATTGGCTCAAAGTTGCTTTCCCATACCTCGTTCCAGTTCTTTTCAGGAATGAGGTTGATCTCGTACGTGAACGTAAACATTTTACGATAGGGCGCCAACTGGTTTTCCAGTGTTTGCTCATTAAAGGTAGAAGAATCAATATAGGCCTTAAACCCAAAATCCACCATCTCAAAAGTATCAAAACCAATCCCTGCCAGGTCGTTTATCAGCAGGTCCTGCTGATAATCCTCAGTTGGCATGGTCGTAAAAAGTAATTCGTAATAATTCATTCTGTAGAATTAGCATCAGCGGGATCAGACGATTGTACCTGCTTTTTATTAAAAATATATACTACAAATAAGTTTACTGCCCAATATACTAACTGTACTGCTGTCATAAACAGGCTAACTTTAATTAAATGCCTTACACCCGACTGCTTATCCCAAATAACGTAGCTTATGCCTGCGGCAAACAACACGCAAATAAAACACAGTATAAATAACGAGACAAACTTACCTGTTCTGGATCTTGAAAAAACCCTATCCCAAACGGGAACAACGATCAGCAATTGCGTTAGTACAGCCACGGTAAACAATAATGGTAAAAAGTAGCGGTAATAGGCCATAAAGCTTTCTATCGTCCCTTCACCCATTTCATCTATCCTCAGCGTAAAATACACCGAGCTATACCTGATGACTACAAAGTATACGGCGAAACCAATAAAAGGCGGCAATAAAACTTTAAACAGCTTTCTCATTGTTTAGATATGAGATTGAGATATTACACTTGAAAATTGAATATAATTCACCAAGACCAATCTCTTAATCTCTAACTCCTAATCATCAATCTCAATTAAATGTTTTCACGATATCAATAAAGTCACGTGATTTTAACGATGCACCGCCTATCAATCCGCCATCAATATCGGGTTGGGCAAATAACTCGCCTGCATTTTTAGGGTTGCAGCTACCTCCATATAAAATGGTAGTATTGTCTGCAATTTCTTTACTGTATTTTGAAGCAATCTCGTTCCGGATAAACAAATGAATTTCCTGGGCCTGTGCCGAAGTAGCGGTTACACCTGTTCCAATTGCCCAAACCGGTTCATAAGCCAAAACCAGTGCGCTAAATTGGGTAGCGTCCAGGTGAAAAACACCTTCCTCTAACTGTTGTTTTATAATATTAAAATGCTCGTTAGCTTCGCGTTGCTGTAAGGTTTCGCCGATGCAAAAGATAGGTTTTAGCGAGTTTTTTAATGCCGTATCAGTTTTTTTAGCTAATAATTCATTCGTTTCACCGAAATATTGGCGGCGTTCTGAATGGCCCAATATCACATATTCCGTCCCTGTTGAATGGATCATTTTTGCAGAAACCTCCCCGGTATAAGCGCCTGATTCGGCCTGATGTGCGTTTTGCGCACCAACTGATATCTTAGAATAACCTTTTGCCAATTGCACTAAACTATGCAGGTGTATAAAAGGACTGCACACAACCACCTGCTGTTTGCCGGTTATTTCATCGTGTACCATATTAATAACTTCTGAAAACAACGACAGACCTTCTTCGTAATCAAGGTTCATTTTCCAGTTTCCGGCAACAATTTTTTTTCTCATGATTATTTTAAATTATTGAATTATCGATTTATTGATTTGGTGGTTTTGAGTTGATCTTTGATGGTTAATTACTTACTTAATTTGGATTTACAATCATTCAGTAAATCAATAAGTATTAAAACCTTCTGTATTGCTCAGTCAGATCAAAAACAGTTCTTAATATATCCCGTTCGGTTTCGTTAAATACCCGGTGATCCCGTCGTGCAAAAACCTTTTCGGTGGTTTCAAACATTTTTTTCAAGGTATACACTTCAAAGCCCTGTGCACCGCCCCAGGCAAAATCAGGAACAAAATTTCGTGGAAAGCCAGCACCAAAAAGATTCGCGCTTATTCCCACTACAGTTCCTGTATTAAACATGGTATTGATGGCACATTTGGCATGGTCGGCCATAATTAAGCCGCAAAATTGCAATCCCGTTTTGCGGAACCTCTGGGTAGTATAATCCCAAAGTTTCACCTCTGCATAATTATTTTTCAGGTTTGAGTTGTTGCTATCGGCACCAATGTTGCACCATTCACCTAAAACGGCATTACCCAAATATCCCTCGTGCCCCTTTGATGAATAACCCCAGATCACCGTATTGTTGATCTCGCCACCAACCCTGCAATAAGGGCCTACGGTGGTGGCTCCGTATATCTTTGCACCCATCTTCAACTGCGATTCCTCACATAAAGCAAACGCACCACGTATATGGGTGCCTTCCCAAACCTCAGTGGCTGCGGCTAAATAAATTGGCCCGTTGGTGGTGTTAAATGTAGAGCATTCGGCAATGGCTCCTTCTTCGGCAAAAAAGTCTGTTCCGATAATGGTGTTGGTCGCGCTGATAGTCGCACTACTGCGTCCTTTGGTAAGTAATTTATAGTCCTTCCTAAGCTCCACATCATTTTTCCTAAAAATATCTTCAGGATAATTAATGACAACCATTTCGTGCACATAATTGGTTACACGATCAAAAGCACCCAGCGCATTAAAATTTTTAGCATCGTTTTCTGGCAGTTTAACGGCCAATAATTGATCGTTATGCTTTAATGCTTCCCCAATATGTAATTTATCAATAGCTTCCAGTAAATTTTCGTCAGGGCAAACAGTGCCATTGATGAATATATTTTCCGCTTCTATTTTTATCGGGAACTTTGTACTTAAATAAGGCTCTGTTTGGTAAGAAAAATCGCTATTGAGGTGCTTACCCCACTTTTCGGCAATGGTTAGTATACCGATACGCAGATCGGCCACTGGGCGCGTATAAGTTAAAGGCAGTAATGTTTGATGTGCGTTACTGTCAAATAAAATGATTGCCATGGCGCAAAAATAAAAAAAGTCCCCCGATGTACCGGGAGACCTGTAAATAATTTATCAATAAACCCAAATTACTTTTTGTTGTAACGGGTACGGAATTTATCAATACGTCCTGCAGTATCTACCAGTTTCATTTTACCGGTGTAGAATGGATGCGAGGTGTGTGAAATTTCTAATTTCACTAACGGGTATTCGTTACCATCTTCCCATTTAACTGTTTCACGGGTATCGATACATGATTTTGTCATAAAAGAGTAGTCATTTGACATGTCTTTGAAAACAACTAATCTATAATTTTTTGGGTGCAGATCTTTTTTCATTACTATAATCCTTCTAATAAAAGAGGCGCAAATATATCATTAAAAATCAAAAGTAAAAAGTAAAAAGTAAAAAAGCCGAATAGTTCTTTAGATGCCGCTTTTAAAGGCCTGAATATCAATTTTAAAATACTTTAAAATTCTTATAACCTTATTTAATATTCTTCCGTACAAGTACGTGGTTAATAAATAAGAGATTAATATTTAATTGGTTTGAAGAATGGTTAAATCCCCGGTAGTGAATGGCCGGGGATTTTTTTTTTGTTTAAAACCGACTGCTTATTCTGCCCAAACCCTATTCTCTACTCTGATCCTAATGGTTAGCATGATCGCGTTAAGCACTGTAAAAATCACCGCCGTATAATACAAATGAAACACAAGCGGGATGATAGCTATCTCGCAAACTACATCAATATAATTTGGATGTTTAAATATTTTATAAGGCCCTTTCCTTACAGCCACTACACCGGGCACACGGTATATCCTGGTGTTCCAGTAACTACCCAACGAGCTTAGCACCCAATATTTAAAAATTAGCAGCAGGATAAAAAGAACCAGGAATACATAATGAATGGGATAACCACCAGATAAATAATATTCAGCTATTAATGATATGATAAACAATGTATGCAACGCCACTATGTATGGATAATGCCCCCGACCGTATTCGACAGCTCCATTGGCAAGCAGCCACTTTTCATTTCTTTTAGAGACATACAACTCAGTAAGGCGCTGCGTAATGAGAAATAAAATAAAGATGATGAAATACATGCTAATTATTCTTCATTTTAAGCAACACCATTTCGCTCGAAAAGCCCGGCCCCATAGCCATCATTAAACCATAGCCATCCTCAAATCCCTCGTTCATAAAACACTCCAGCACATAAAGCACTGTAACGCTTGACATATTGCCGTAATTATTCATTACTGAACGCGTCTTTTGTAAAAAGTCGCCCTCCACACCTAAGGCATCTGTGTAAGCATCCAGAACCTTTTTACCCCCGGGATGAAAGATAAAGTTTTTGATGTCATTTAATTCGATTCCCTGCCCAGCCAAAAATTTATCAATATCTTCTTTAACGTGTTCGTTAATAAATGTGGGGATATCTTTTGAAAAAAGCACCTTAAACCCGGTGTCCTTAAAATCCCAACCCATAACCTCCAGCGAATCGTAATATAATTTACTGCTTGATGCCTGGTACTTAACTCCATTCTCATCAGCGTGATTATCACCCTTGATAATGCAGGCTGCTATTCCGTCCGAAAACAAACTCGATCCTATGAAATTACTTTTGCTGTAATCATTTCTTAGCAGGGTTAAGGAACATAGCTCCACGGCTACTAATAACACCACGGCATCCGGGTTGGCTTTAGCTAATGCGTTTGCCTTGGCCATGCCAGATACTCCGCCACCGCACCCAAGGCCAAATATTGGCATCCGGTTAATATGCGGATTAAGCCTCATTTCGTTAATGATAAGGGCATCTATGCTGGGTGTGGCAAGCCCCGTGGTAGAAACAAATAAAATATCTGTTATCTCCTCTTTCTCAATTTTTGCTTTAGCTATACAATCTTCAACAGCTTTGACCGACCAGGTTAAAGCCATTTTTAAATACTCATCGTTACGTTCTTCAAAAGTATTCTGAATAGTATAGTAACTCAATGGTTCGCAAAAGTTACGGGTAATAATTTCCGTATTGTCAAAGGCATGTATTAGCCTGTCAACCTGCGGAAAGTTTTCCGCAAACATTGCTCTTGCTTGTTCTTTTACTTCCTGTTGATTAGTTTTATTTGGTAGGTCTATTTTTGATACTGCTGATATAAAGGGCATATTTTTAAATGTAGATATAAGAGATTAATTATATATTAAATGAATACAGAGGAGATTAGTTTTAAATTATATGGAGACATACTATACAACTTACGTTTTTAAATGGGTGTTGGTTGCCTAAATAAAAAAAGCCGCATTGCAGCGGCCTTTTCGTGAGATTGATAGATTTAGTTGATTTATTATTAGAAAGATCTTTATTTACACCCTGATATATATTTTTCGTTTATCCAATACATAGCCCACAAGCCAGCAAACCAGCATAAAACTTATGGCAAATAACAATGAGCCCACGCGGCCGGGCGCAATATCCTGGTAAAATGAGCTGCTCCAAAAAGGCAATCCCTTGCTATTAATAACTATCCAGGATAGCATGATCAAAAGGATTTCTGAAAGAACATAAATAAATAGGGGATTTTTCCCAAATACGGTAAAGAAGCCTGCCCAGTTGCCTTTGTTCCAGTTTTTGATCTCCAATACATAAAGAAGGACGGAAATAATTACAAGATCGAGGCCTGTAGTGATAAATACGAATGAACTTGTCCATAATTTCTTGTTCATCGGCAATACCGAGTCCCAGCAAATAGCAATAAATATAAACAAGCAACCCGTAAGCATTAATTTTGATATGGTATCATAACCTTTACCCTTCTGCTGAATAAACTTACCGGCATAATATCCGACAATCACATTTACAATAGCCGGTATAGTACTTAAAAAACCTTCAGGTTCAAATGCGATATGTTCGCCATGATACATGTGCGCATCGCCCAAAAGCCATTTATCCAGGTAGGCCCCTGCGTTATCCGTCATACTTAACGGGTCTGCATGGTTACCAAAAATAAGCAGGATAACCCAGTAACCGATTAAAAATAAAGCGGATAAAATATAAACAGTCCTGGTGGAAAGAAAATGGATCATCAACGAAGCAAAACAATAACATAAAGCGATACGCTGCAGAACGCCCATAATGCGGGTATTACTTATTGGCGATATAGACCAATGCCCCTGGTTAATTTGAAAAAAGGGAAACCAGTACATTAGGTATCCTATTAAAAAAATAAGTACCGTGCGTTTAAAAATTTTACTTAACACCATGCCATTACCCATTTGCTGGTAACGCTTCATACTAAAGCTCATGGCGTTGCCTACCGCAAATAAAAATGATGGAAAAACCAGGTCTGTAGGTGTAAAGCCATGCCAAGGTGCGTGATTAAGTGGCCAAAAAGCCACGTTACTCCCGGGATTGTTCACAATGATCATGAAACAAATGGTCATTCCGCGAAATACATCCAGCGATAAAAATCTCTGAGGGGCCTCGGCCATAATTTAGTTTAGCTTAATTGGCAAATAATTGTGGGTACAATGTAGCAATTAGTAATCTAAATTTAAAAGGAAAGCGTTAAATAGTTTGAAAACTTTTTAAAATTAATTATAAAGTACAGCGGTAATAGCCCTGCAATTAAATGAACAGGCATAGTACAGTTGAATTGCTACCCGAGAAAGCTTCAATCCAAATAGCCGATGAGTTGGGGCTCGTTATATTCACGAATAAATTTCACTATCATGAATACGTTTTCATCCTTCAGGTCATAGCTGCCACTCCACTCCCATTCAAACAATTCGCCATCAAACCTGATTTCACCAATACCTGCGTTTTCTTCGCTCAAAATGTAGCGGCCGGTAGCAAACAGGTCGCCACCTGCAATTTCTTCGTAAACGGGCTCAATATTTATCAAGCGCTCGCCGTTTTGTGTGCCCAAATGATATTTAACCGGATTAACCATAATCTTGAGAATTAAGTATTTAAGACTTCTATATTTTTATTTTGTTTCATACATTCAGATATTTTTTGTAATAAAAAGATAAAGTATTCATTTTCACTTAGCTATATCAAGCATATAATTAACTAAAGAGTTAAAAGATCACAATAAAATTTCAGGTTAAGGCTTTAGGGGATAATTTAAATAAAGATCAAATCACACACTATTGAAACATTATCAACAAATCACCATTTAGAGGGATAAATACAGCTTTTCTTTGCGATATGCAATTTCTAATTAAACTTAGTAATTTAATTGAAAATTCCAAAGATCATCACATTATTTTTACATAATAATGTCCTAAAAATCAGAGGTTAACATCAGAATAACCTGACTGTTTAATTTTATCATAAAAAGCCACCTGTCTATTAATAACATTTATTAAACTAAGCTATTTGCCCTTTTTACTTTAATTAACCCAACTGATTTACTTTACCACAGAACTTTATAAAAACTATTGAATCATATGCTTACTCCCTGTAGTTGTTAGTAAGTCCTATTTAAACTGGTACATTTTTTGACAAGTGTTAATAAGAACAAACCATTATAAATGCTACCTACTAACTTTTACATAATACAAACCGAGAATGGTGACATGATACGGGATGTTCAATCCGTGTTACGAATAAGTATACACCAATTAGAAAATGGCATATTCCATCCTAATCCATCTGAACTGCAATTCTATAGTATATGTAAAGGGGCGTACCTTGCCTTTGAAACGGTTAACATAAAGGATTATTTGAGGCCGATGGTGGCTTCGGCGTTGCTATGGTATGCACAGCATATAGGTTATCCTGAGATGCATATAAGCAGTGAAGATCCGCGTTCATCTCTCAAGGCTGGATAGGCTTAAAGCATTAGCAAATATTTCTCAAATTGGGGAATAAAATCATCAAACAGCAAACAGCCGCTTGCTTTTTCATAATCTCCTTTTGTGAAAGTATAAATTATGTAACCATTTTTTACACATTCCATTTGGTACTCCCAATCTCCTATATTCCATGCAATAGCAAGGCTTCCGGATAGCATTGGCCTAAATCTCACATTTCTTTCCAGATTAATGTCTTCGATATAATTTAAAACCCTTTCGGCATTGTTTTGGGCTATATCGTTAGGTGTTAGGTTATATGGATTAACTCTGTTTATAACGGCGGCAATTTGTGGATGCATTGTAAAAAAGCAAAATGATCAATAATTCAGCCTGTTTATACGGCAATCGGCTTAATAGGTTCGCATATATTATTCGCATTTATTAATGGTATAATGTTTGCATATAAGTTAAAGACATCTTGTTATTAACCTTTTCAGATGCTATAACTTTAAACCTATTAAAAATTATCACTATGTGTAAACTTGTATTAATTGACGACAATCCCATTGACCACTATATAATGCGAACAATGCTTTATAATAATCAGGCGTGTGAGCAAGCAACTTACACTTATGATGGCAGCATGATCCTTGAGTTTATGGAAGAAAATAAGTTACGCACCGGCTCATTACCAGATGTTATTTTTCTTGATCTTACCATGCCAGATTTTAGCGGCTGGGAATTTCTGGATAAATTTGAAAAACTTAAAGGCAGCTTAAATAAACCGGTTGAGTTATATGTAATGACCTCCTCTGTGAGAGAGTCTGACAAGGAGCGCTCCAGCAAATATGCGTGTGTAAATTCGTTTATCAGCAAACCATTATCCAGGCAGGTATTAAATACCATTTGCGAACACGCAGCTGCCTGATAATTTTATGTAGAAAGTGATTTTTTAGTTTTATAGATTAACCTTTGTGAGCGCCGGGCCTAATAACCCGGCGTTTTTTGTTGTTTATTTAAATACTGACTGAATATCACCTAACGAAATTCTAAGGGTTTTCAGGGCGATCTTATTTAAACTTTCCTTATTGCCTGTAAAGTGAAAAATATGATGCTGATGCGTCAATTTTTCACCGGGCTTTAAAAATGCCCCGGGCGAAACGCTTTCGATTTCAAAAAATGGCCCCATTTGTGTCCCATCCGCCAACGGCCCATCATTGTAGGCATTTACCGCATCCCCTACCAGGGGATTTTTGTCTGGCGTCCATTCCTGGTTAAGGTAAGTTGATTTACTATCTACATCAAATGATGCAATGGTAAGCACATTATTTATTGCGTCATAACTGCCTGCTACGGCTGTTGTACGATTTGGCGGCATTCCTAATTTACCTCTTGATTTCCCATCAGCTTTAAAAAACAAGTGTCCGTTCTTATAAGTAACCCTGTCGGGTGGTATTTGTCCGAAGTAATCTGTGGTGGCGACTTTTCCCGTCGCCTTTTCATCGAATGGTATAACTATGGTGGTTTTTGGCGAAGGGGTAAACATATCCAGGTTCCATAAACAGGGTGCGCCGGTTTTAGTTGTCCATTCAGTTGTGCTTGTATTGGTAATACTATTACTTGTTTTTATACCAACGGCTTTAATATCATCACCCAACTGAATATCCAATATCTTTTTAATTTCATCGCGCTCCAGTAAACTGATATTACGATTAACCCTTAACTTAAGAGTAGTGCCTGCATAGTTTGACAACAACATATCCTTGGCTAAGGATACCTGCTTGCCATCATTGCTTTCCACAGTCCAGCTTTCGTGATCTATTGCTGCCGGTGTGTGCCAATTGGCAAATTCCATTTTAGTGCCCGGTTTAAAAAACAGAGCAAATTTTCCGCCCTCAGGGCCCAGCCAAAGCCGGTCCTCGCCGCCATAGGCATTCATATGCGTATCTATTTTAGCGTCAAATGCCTTGTAATTTATCCAGCCGAAGCTTTTGCCAGTATTACCTTCAGCTGTTGAAGTAAATACTTTACCCTGGTATTTTGGCGAAATAATAACCTGGGATTGATTATCCCCGCTTTTAAGCACAATCACATTATCTTTCTTTTCCAAAAAATTCAAATCATAACCAAATGTGCCCTTATTGTAGTTTTTAGAGGGCACACTGGGCTTTGATTTGCATGTGTACAAAAACACAACGCCTATAATGCAAATGTGATGTGGATTGAATTTCATAATAGCTTAAAAAGCAATGTCATATAGGTTAATTTCGATCATTCTTATGTTATAAATGCTTAGAGGTCAATTAATTTCCAACTGATCTTTGGCCGGTAATTTAGGGAACGGGTTATGTGGCTCGCTTTGATACCAAAACGCAACGGTTGCTATATCATCCTGTAATGGCATATATCTCCCGTCATTATGCCAGCCCAGGTCTTGTATGGTTACTTTCAAATCTTTATCAAAACGTATGGGATCAGCAATGTGCCAGCGGTACATTCCAAAACGCTGTGCTATTTCATAATGCCCATCGCCTTTTATCACCTGTGGAACCCCGGTATAAGGCCCGCTAAACTCGGTATATGCGCTTGTCTCCACCCCCGCCTTGTTTTTCTTTTGAGTGTCAAAATCATACGAGCCGCAAAAATAATCTTCTGTACCGGTACCATTGATGGTTGGAAACTCGGTATCACCATCCATAAAAAATTTTATCTCACCTTCGCCCCACCAGCCATTTTTGTTTGAGCCGTATGCCATATAAGTTCCCACATATTGTCCTTTACCCTTTATGCTATCAACCAGTACAAAATCTTTTTTATAAGGTAAAGGGTTAACTCTCCTGAATTGGGCATGAAAATAACCTGCATCTTTAGGCACCTCAGTAAGGGTATAATCAACCTGGTAATACAATACCATATCTTCTTTATCCATATTTTCCATGGTTATCCGGCATTTTTTACGAAACGGCATCGGCCAGTAACAATTGAAGGCGCTCCCGGGGTTTACCACTACCGACAATGATGTTACCGGAGCATATTTGCCCCAACCCTGGCAAAAAAAATCGCCTACCGGTACTTCAACAGATGGCGTGGTTTCATCATCCCAATAAAAACGGATAATGGAATAGCGCCAGTTGCCGGTTGGAGTCATCCAGATATGCTGAATTGAGCCGGAGCCATCTATTTCGGCAATAGTATAAGTTGTATTTTTTTTGATGATCACACTCGGGCTTAATTTCCACTTTTTGCCTAGCTCGCGTGCCGCTCCTGCACCCGTGCCTGTTGTAGCCATACCACCCTTGCCTTTTTCACCATTAAAATTTTCGGGGCTTATAGAACGGGTTTTGGCATCAGACAGGCGGTAAATGTTGCCCAGGTTTGCATCAAGGCCATTAAACTGTTGCTGTGCTTTTAAGGAAACCGTTGCCGATGCGAGTAGCAAAAAAATCACGATCCGTTTTTTTGTCATAATATAAATTATAATGGTTTAAAACTTACGATGTTTACCATGGTACCAATGCCATCAATACTTATTGATACTATATCGTTTTCACGCAGGGTAAAGTCATTTTGGGGCACAAGGCAGGTCCCGGTCATCAAAAAACTCCCGGACGGAAAATCACACTCCCTGTACAAGTAACCAGCAAGTTCTGTAAAAGAACGCTTCATTCTGCTTATGCTTGTTTCATCCTTATACACTTCTGCATTATTGCGATGAATACTCATCCTGATAGCGGTATCTGTAGCAATAGGTTCAGAAGGCACATATAAACAAGGACCGATAGCAGCACTTCTTTCAAAAATTTTAGCCTGGGGCAGGTACAAAGCATTTTCTCCCTCAATACTGCGCGAACTCATATCGTTGCCAATAGTATAGGCTTGTATGTTGCCGTTTGAATTTATAAATAAAGTTAATTCAGGCTCGGGTACATTCCATGCTGAATCTCGCCTGATATAGACTTCCTGTTTATGGCCTGCTACGCGGTAAGGCATCGATTTAAAAAACAATTCGGGACGTTCGGCAGCGTAAACCTTATCATACAGGTCTGCAGCACCTGAATCTGCTGACTCTTCCATACGGGCTTCCCTGCTTCTCAGGTAAGTAACTCCTGCCGCCCACACTTCCTGCTGTCCTATTGGCGGCAATAAACCTTCATCTATGTGCGCGGCCGCAATAGCATCGGCAACAATGGGCAATCCGGGTATTATTTCTTCTAAGTAGTTATAAAGCCCATCGCGATTGACCAGATTATTCCACTCGTGCCTTAGCAGGTAGTTTACATACTGATGCTGCAATAATATCCCCTCTGTTAGCTTAAATAGTTTCAAATGTTTTGTAATTGGCATTACAATATAGCAACCTTCATTTATCTTTCCATATACTTTATAAAACAAATAATAAACAAAGTCAAAAAAACTGGCGACACCATCACCATTTTTATCATTCCTATTCAAAATATTAATATTTTAATTAATTCCAATACCAGCTTTAATGGCACTTATTTAATTGGTGGGTTGAATGTAAGTAAGGATCAGATCATGGAATTAAATATTCAGGATGCTACTAAATCATTGGTGCCCGACAGCCTTATTGACGTTGATGTGATAAAGCAGATTGCTGGGAGTTTGCCGGCCGATGAGAGAAAGAATTACTTTTATGTAAAGGGCGCAATATTAACTCTTATTGATAACAAAAAATATACAGAATCGAAATTTGATGCCAGTATAAATTCCTGCTTTGTTACAGCTGGTGGCAAAACCTACAGCAGTAACGAAAAGTTTCAAAGAGATAGAGTAATTTCAATATTGAAAGTTTCCCTTGATAATTTAATAAGTGCCCATTAGTTAAATAATATTATTCGCCAAATATCAATGCCTTCTAAGCTGCCTTAGAGGGCTTTTTTATTGATCAAATGCAATAATAATTAAACAGGTTTTCATTTTTTCCACATTTTATTTTATCATTATAAAACAAGTGTGTTTAACCTTACGTTATTTTCTCCAGAGCTCTTATTAAATGGCTGCAAATTAATGCAATATATAAATTGCTAATATTTTAAAAATGAATAACAACTACTTAGCCCGCTTTTGGCAACCCGCCACCCTGTTTTTTATTGCATTGACCATAACCTCCTGCAGTAAGGATAGGGTGATACCAAAACCTGTACCTGGCAGCCCGATCACACTTGGGTTATATGAACTTGGGAACGGGGTAAACAGAAGGATATTTATTCCGATATCAAAGGTTGGCACCAAAAGCGACACTACCTATTATGGTGTATTTGACACAGGCTCATCTGGCTTAACCATCGATGCAACTGGTTTGCTTCCTAAGTCTATGATCACAAGTGCGGGAATAACAGTGACAGGTGATTCTGTTGTTGTAAATGGCATTACCGTTACTTCAAAAACTGCCGTTGTAAGCTTCGGGGATAAAACAAGCTTAACAAAAGAATACGGAAACCTGGCCTATGCACCTATAACTATCGGAGATCAGAATGGTAATACGACAATTAAACGCATACCCATTTTTCTATATTACAAGGTTATTGATGTGAATGGCAAACAACTGGGATCACACTCCAACGATGTATTTGGAGTAGCTCCCGGAGACAGTTATGCTTTCAGTAATATAACCAGCCCATTAAGCTATTTCGCTACGGGAGCAAATCTAACCAGCGGATTTAGGCTTGCGACACTCAACGGCCAGGACTTTGGCACTACCGGCGTATATGTATCAAGCTTGCTCACTATAGGTTTAACTGACGCAGATCTGGCTGCTTCTTCAGGCTTTATAATGCATCCGCTTTCCATAATCTCGCCGGGCGGATATTCTCCTGATATTCCTGCCACCATCACTTATAATAATAAAAGCATAGCGGCTGAGGTACTATTTGATACAGGCACTCCGTCAGTAACTATTATTGAAGACAAGACAGCAGTTAACAGTATAGGTAATTTGCCTCTTAATTCAGTTGTTACCGTTACTACTAATAAAGGCTTTACATATCGGTATACGACCACCAGCACAACAAATTTAACCGCGATACAAAATCCTAACAACACAAATGATTTAAGGACCATTTTCAGCATCGACTTTTTTATTAAAAACGAGATACTAACAGATTACACGGATCACGAAATAGGATTAAAGAACAACTAACGAGTGTTCTATTGAGTATTTACTTAGACCCATTTTAAAGCTAGGATACAAACAATCAACCCACTTTTAAATCAACCACCGGTTATGCTGTTATTTTCTCAAAAGGATATTGATCCTTGACAAAAAAGCGTAAATAGCGGCCCTTTACCCGTGAGGCTTTTAATTCCTTGTACACCTTCTCCGGGACATCCCTATACAGGTACACTTGTCCCGATACGTAACTGATCTTCAGCGTTTGAGCTACCGGGTCATATTCCATACCCGCAATAACAGTGGAAGGCATGGTTATCCGGCTTGTTTTTTTTCTGACTTATTTTCTTCTTTAGCGAAATATTCGCGTGCGCGTTTTAGACCGGTGGCGATGGCGATTCCTTCATCTGCACCATCTTTCAAAACTTCATTGGCGATCTCAACCGCCTTTTCCCGCAGCTTTTTGGGCTGGTTTTTATAACTGGGCGGATAATCACCATTGTACCAGGGCATAACTCCTCCTTTTTTAACAAAACACCGGCTGCGACTTAAAGTTTGCTCAGCAGTCGGCACAGGCTTTATTTAGCTACATCCTTAAGCTGGTTATCAATAACCATAATGGCTATAAGGTGCATTTTTAATGTCGGGAGCATTTGCTGTGCAAAAGTAGCCTTTTTGTTTAGCCAGTTGAATCAGTTTTGCTGCGCCAAATTATGGTTCTTTAGCATCATCTGGCCAAAAGACTTAACATCCGTGTGCTTTGCTTTTTGCGTGGCCAGTTGCCCGGCGCTTGCTTCCTGCAAATTACAGATACTAGCTACAATGATGAAATGTTTGGCCGTGGTATCCGGGTCAGGTTGGAGGATTTGGCTTTAGCAGTGAATCCGCCTAAACCTAATAGTAAGATAATAATTATTTTTTTCATGATTGCCTCTCTATTAAGGCTGACCGACACCACCGGATGATCCGTACACCTGTCCATTCATGGTCGCGGCCTTGGTTTGCGCATAATCTTACAGATCGGGCGAAGGACCATAAGCTTGCTCGGAGGTAGGGCCGATGATAGCGGACCCCGGTGGCAAATGTGGCAGTGCCTCTTTAATGATCCAGAAAGGAGCGTAAATATTGGTCTTCATCGTTGAATGATATGCGGATCTTCAATAGACTTTTATATTGATGTCCTTGATTAACTAGAAAGAAATTATATTGTTTAATTAATTATAAAATATTCAAAAACAGTATGCTTACACTTTTGTAGTAGGATAATGGCAACTGAACAAGATCAAATCATCGCACGCGACGGCGCGCATCAAAGCCCTTGGCAAAGCGGGCTAACTTCCATAAAATCAACTGCAGTCGTCCACCCCGAAACGGTTTACGATGTACTCATTATTGGCGGCGGGATCACCGGGATGACCGCCGCGCTTATGCTACAAAATACAGGTAAACAATGTTTATTGGTAGAGGCGCAAACGATAGGCTTTGGTACGACCGGCGGCACCAGCGCCCATATCAATACTTTCGCCGACACGACCTATAGCGAAGCGCAAAGTGCCTTTGGCAAAGAAGG
>JAQBOK010000375.1 GCA_028288085.1 Mucilaginibacter sp. | reverse complement strand
CCGTTTCACAACACTTATATAAGTAAAGTGCCTGATGGCGATGTAATTGAATTATTGAAGCAGCTAAAAGACTCTACCTTCGCCCTGTTTAATTCAATGACTGAGGATAAAGCAAACTATGCCTATGCCGAAGGAAAATGGACGCTTAAACAAGCATTAGGGCACATGATAGATACCGAGCGCACTTTTGCCTACCGCCTGCTATGCTTTTCCAGAAATTACGTTGAGCTTCCGGGGTTTGACCAGGATGTTTATGTGAATAGTGGCAATTTTAACAGCCGCACCATACAAAGCCTCGCTGCGGAATTTAGGGCGACCAGAGAATCAAACCTTTATCTTATTGAGTCATTAACTGACGAACAGTTATTACTTAAAGGAATTGCCAGCGGTAATACCGTATCGGTAAGGGCTCTTATTTATATGATGGCCGGGCACGAACTGCACCATTTGGCGATAATTAATGAAAAATATTTGTAATAAAAAAAGAGACAAAAGGATAAAGGTGAAAGGTATTGTAAACCTTTCACCTTTATCCTTTTGCCCTCTGAATATTATTCCTGTTCTACCTTGTTAGCTACTTCCTTTTTTTCAATACGGTAAGAAGCAAACAGGCCTAATCCGCCAAATATGGCTATAAGGGAAAAGTATATGGCTGCATTATCTTCCTGGCTGGCAAACACCGTGCGATCTAAAATATAAGCCAGAAACAAGCCTGCTCCGGCCCCTATTAGTAACAAGCCCCATTTTAAAGTTTGATAAGGTGCTGATTGTGGTTTATACCTGCGGGGGTCCATGCCACGTTCTATCATTGCCATTCTTTCTCTTTTGTATAGATAGACTATCCCAAAGATCATTGCGAAAAGTCCTATCGAAATAATGATCCCTGACATTACTCCTAAATTCGCGGTATCCATATTATCCATGATATTTAATTTTTTAAGTTAATAATTTTTGTTTTTAAACCACCATTCCGGTGTATTTGTATGCTATGACTACACAGTTTTTAAGCAGGTTACAGTCTGATTGAAAAAAAGTGGCATTGGTAGTTAGTTGCAGTAATGCAATCATTTAAAGTTATAAAGAAGGCGGTATTGCTAATTTATACAGATATTTACGTGTAGTGCGATTGAAATATATAGTTTATTAGTTTAAATCATTTATCATGCTTTTAATTAAGGCTGTGTGTTGGGCTCCCCTCTTGAGAGGGGCGAGGGGTGTGTCCGTATATGCCCGGTCAATAACACACCCATGCCATAGCACCATCAAACACTCCCCCTCTCAAGAAGGGGATATTAAAAATATTGATTATCAATTATCTGAACTATTGGAAATTTGATTTTCAACGACACTATGTAGATACTTATAATAAAGTATACATTGACACTGCTACTAATTTTAAAAGACTGTAACCTTAGCAGTAGTAATGTTGTCAGAGAGGTTGTATAAAATGCAAAGCAAGCTTTCAGATATAGAATTAATAGAACAAACCCTGGCGGGAAACCAGGCGGCTTATGCCGGCCTTATTAAACGCCATCAGCGTTTTGTATTTACGCTTGCCATGCGTTTTAGTAAAAACCGCGAAGATGCTGAAGAGATAGCACAAGATTGTTTTATAAAAGCTTATCGCTCTTTATCATCATTTCAGCGACAATCAAAATTTAGTACCTGGTTATATAGCATTGTTTACACCACAGCCATGACTTTCTTACGAAAGAAAAGGGTGGATACGGATTCGATAGACGATGAAAATACTTATATTCAACTGGAAAATCATTCCTCGGGGTTTGATGTTAACTCGGCCGAAAATAAGTCGAGGTCTTACCACCTTAACCAGGCCATAGCGCAGTTGCTGCCAGACGATGCCGCGATAATTACCTTGTTTTATATGGGCGAACAATCGCTTGAAGAAATAGCCCAGGCAATGGGCATGGAGGCAAATACGGTTAAGGTAAAACTATTCAGAGCACGCCAGCGTTTGAAAGAAAAGCTGGAGCGCAATTTAAAAAATGAGGTTAAAGAACTGATATGAACACGATAGAAGAAAGACTTTGGAACTATATTGATAGCTCCTGTTCAGAAGAGGAGGAAAAGGCGATCAGTATACTGATTGCGCAGGATGAAACTTACCGGCGCAAATATGAGGAATTAGTAACCCTCAACCAGGAATTTTCAAAAATGGAGATAGAAGAGCCATCTATGGCTTTTACTTATAACGTAATGGAAGGCATACGTGCTGAATATGCGGAGCATCCACTTAAAGCGGGTATTAACAAGCGTATAATTAAAGGGATAGCCGGGTTTTTTATCATCACCATCCTGGCACTGCTGGTCCTTGTATTGTCAACTACGCACTTCGGCACTGTCACTTTTTCAGCACATCTGCCTGAAAGTCTGAAGCTGCCCGATATGAAAAATTATTTTAGCGGACCAGTAATAAAAGGGTTCCTGTTTTTTGATGTGATACTCGGTTTGTTTTTATTAGATGCCTATCTGCGCAAACGCAATGTATCAA
>JAQBOK010000344.1 GCA_028288085.1 Mucilaginibacter sp. | reverse complement strand
GCATTTTGATTTTAGGTTTTTACCTATTACCCCCAGCTCGGTATCGGGACCAACAAATCCGTTAACACGGGTAACTAACTTGCTGCCGCCTTTACGGTCAAGGTAAACTTTAAGGTTTTGCTGTTGCGGTGGAAGCGCCTGGGTGGCCCCACCCCCGCTTTGCTGATATTGAAAATCCGGGTCGGTAGAATAAACTACGCCTGTAAATTTATTTTTAGCCATGATTTATAATAGATATATAGTGTCAGTTCTGAGCCACCGGCAAATTTACAATTTCCTTCTTATCCAAATGACTCAAGACTACCGGCTCAAGACTCAAAACTATTTAAACGAAGCTCCTGCAATAACCTTTAATGAATTTGGGATCAGCACAATTTCGGCATCAGTGCCTGAAATTTTCGGTTCGCCATCCAGGTGTACCGGCCCGGGACTATCGCGTTTTACAAATATATGCTGCCCTCTTATTATTTCAACATATTTGGTTTTGTCTGCTGTTTTGGTGATCATCCTGATCCCCATTTCAAAAAATCGCCATAAGGGAAATTTTTTTATCACACAAACGTCCAGTAACCCATCCTGAACTGATGCATGCGGCGAAATATGGGCATCATTTCCATATTGGGATGAATTGGCAAAACTCAGCATAAATGCTTCCCTGTCATATGCTTTTCCGTCAATTTCAAGGTGATACATCTGCGGCTTATAATTTGCCACCTCCTGTATGGATGATTTGATATAAGAAAAGAAGCCCCGCTTTTTGGTATGTGAAAATACTTCACTTATATGGGCATCAAATCCCATCCCTGCCATATTAAAAAATGGCTTTCCGTTCAATTTTGCCGAATCAATTGTTATTGACTTCCCCGTACCAAGCATTGTAATGGCTTTTTGGGTGTCCATGGGAATATTAAGGAATCGCGATAAGCCATTGCCCGACCCGAAGGGAACTATTCCCAACGTGGTATTGCTCCCAACAATTGCCGAAGCTACTTCGTTTACCGTCCCATCGCCGCCAACTGCCACTATAAGATCGAATTTATCAACCGCTTCTTTTGCAATTTGCCTGGCATGTGATACGCCATCGCTAAAAACAATTACCGGTTTAAATAAATTAGTATCCAGGTGTTTTTCGATAAGTTCCGGAACGCCGTCCTTTTTCTTCCCGCCAGATATAGGGTTTATTATAAATAACGCTTTCCGTTCCAACTAAATATGATTTCTCCGGCAAAAGTAAATCTATTTTCCGCTTTGTAAAAATTGTTTTAATTTAGCCCCCTGAAAGTGGACTGATTTAATGCCTCATTTTAACAGGCCGGATTGCAACCACGTAAAAAAGTGCTAAAACCATGCTTCTTTTTACTTCAATCCCGTAAAGCTGCTCTTTCTTATTTGCATTAACAACGAGAAAAAATATTGAAGCGATCCAATATTTTACGTCTCTAACGGTTTTATTTAAAAAAATACCATTTAAAGATTTATGTCATATTTATTCACCTCAGAATCCGTATCAGAAGGACATCCGGATAAAGTTGCCGACCAGATATCGGATGCTTTGATTGATCATTTTTTAGCTTTCGACCCTGAATCGAAGGTTGCCTGCGAAACACTGGTAACAACAGGCCAGGTTTTTTTAGCCGGCGAAGTAAAATCAAAGGCCTACCTTGACGTACAGAAAATAGCCCGCGAAGTAATCAACAAAATTGGCTACACTAAGGGCGAGTACATGTTTGATGGCAGCTCGTGCGGTGTGCTTTCAGCTATCCATGAGCAATCACCTGATATTAATCAGGGTGTTGACCGTACTGCAAAAGAAGAGCAGGGCGCCGGCGACCAGGGAATGATGTTTGGTTATGCAACTAAAGAAACTGATAACTATATGCCGCTGGCTTTGGATATTGCGCATGCCTTATTAATAGAGCTTGCTGCTATCCGCCGCGAAAACACTGATATTACATACCTGCGCCCTGATGCAAAATCACAGGTAACGCTGGAGTATGATGACAACAACCAACCAATCCGCATCGACGCTATTGTACTCTCTACACAGCATGATGAGGATGCCGAGCAGGAAACTATTGCGCGTGACATCAAGGAGATCCTTATCCCGCGCCTGAAGAAGAGCTATCCTAAGTACCAGCACCTTTTCTCCGATAGCATTGAGTATCACATCAACCCAACCGGTAAGTTCGTAATCGGAGGTCCGCACGGCGATACAGGTCTTACAGGCCGTAAGATTATTGTGGATACCTATGGTGGTAAGGGCGCACATGGCGGTGGTGCTTTTTCCGGAAAAGATCCGAGCAAGGTTGACCGCTCCGCAGCTTATGCAACACGTCACATTGCAAAGAACCTAGTAGCAGCAGGCGTTTGTGATGAAATACTGGTTCAGGTAAGCTATGCTATCGGTGTTGCGAAGCCTATGGGCCTCTACGTCAATACAAATGGTACGGCCAAGGTAAAGATGACCGATGGCGAGATAGCAACTAAGACAATGGAGGTCTTTGACATGCGGCCCTACTTTATAGAGCAGCGCCTGAAGCTCCGCCAGCCTATGTACAGCGAGTGTGCTGCATATGGTCACATGGGCCGCACGCCTGAGACGGTAACAAAAGTCTTCCGTAATGTAACAGGAGAAAGCAAGACGATGGAAGTTGAACTGTTTACATGGGAGAAGCTGGACTATGTGGACAGGGTTAAGACTGCCTTTGGACTGTAAACAATTATCGAACTAGTAAGAGCCCCGCAACCACCTGTTGCGGGGCTCTTTAATATTTTGCCAGCAACAATTACAAATAAGGAGCGCGCCCGGTATTGGCACTGGTGCCTGTAGGT
>JAQBOK010000300.1 GCA_028288085.1 Mucilaginibacter sp. | reverse complement strand
ACGGCCGCGTTAACTCATCTGCATATATAATCTACCAAATTGCTAAAGCATTGGAGGTGGAAATCCATGAAATCTATAATTTTGCTGAGGTTGAATAATGTTATTTGTTGAATGAGTTAATTCGTTCCTTACAAATTCGTACTATTATTTCCTTTAAGTTTTCAACCTTTTTTATCAGCTCCACTAGATCCTCTTTAGAAATATTATAATTTGGCTTATATCTTGCGTCAATATAACTCTTCTGCAGGATATCAAATAATCGGACTTGTTCGGCATCGCCTTTAGGGAAACAAAAAGCTTGATTTAATTCATCAGAAATATATTTAGTATACTTCCTAAAATCGTTAAGATTATGAGTTTTGGGCTTATATCCTGTAAAAATTAGAGATACACCCGCGTAAAGCTTTTCTGTAGTTTGATGAAGTAGGAATACCACCTCATTAAACACGAAGCTTTTTTTTAAAGCTAATTCAAAAGAAACCTTTGTAAGTTCGAGCAGCCTTAAGCCACTTTCACACCATTCATTAAAGTAAAATTCCGCATCTTCTTTTTGTTCATAAGTAGTCAACGGCTTCGGCTCTGAAAATTGGTAGCTGTTTGTATCGTAAACAAGGATTCCTTCTTTAACAATATCAGTAAAAAAATATTGACCTCGTGCTAGCCCATAATTGACATACTCAATATCATGAACTATTGGGCTTAATGAATTTATATAATGAGCCGTACCATTTACTATTTTACTTACAATTTCATATTCTTTCTGACCATTTTTTTTTATTACAATTAAAAAATCGTAATCGCTTATATAACTGAAAATGGCTCTATTTTCGATGTATGTATCTTCAGTCCAGTCTCCCCTCGCATGACTTCCAAATAAAATAATTTTTTCCGGACTGGAAATCTCTATGATAATCTTTACAATTTCTGCTATTTCTTTCTTTTTGACTTCAGGAAGATGATCGATAGATGTTTTCATTAATACTTGATACCTATTCAAAAATACAAAAAACGTTTGGAACACTATTCAAAAACATTAAAACCATTCGTTAGGGATTGTGGAAAATATGGAGTCATTGACCACCCCATTCAGAAGTGTTCGGACAGGCAATTCGATTAAACTTCGGCATATTAATCTATTGGATACTAATTGATTTGTCTTTACCCTCAACACAAACCGATGCTCTCTGGCGTACGCAACTGTATGATTAAGTATTGCGAATGTGCAAATTGATGAACTAAAAGACCTGCTTTGGAAAGAAATTAACAAGTAGAAAACTACTTGGCCGAATAAAGGACATATTTATCGCTAAGTTGAACAGCCGTAAAATCCTTATACCCCGGGAAGAACTTTAGAATGATATCTGCTTTTTTCTCGGGATAACTTGCTGGAAGCAGGATGTAAAGCGGGCCAGCATGCCCATCATATTCGTAATCTTCCAGGTTAATATGGTCGTAGTCGGCTATTTGCTCTAACGTGAGGATGCGATTTTGGGTCACTTCTAAACCAATATCGTTGCTTGCAAATGCGAAAATGGCATTGTGCTGCTGTTTATCAAGTGACATAATTTGATTAAGGGAAGGCTGATCTATAAAAGGCTGTGCCATTCCGGTAATACCATGCGCACTTTTAGTTTTATTAAACCTATAGCCTTTCACCAGGTAATGGAAGCTTGAGAAAGCGATTCCGATCCATATCAACCCAAAGCATGCGCGATAACCGATATTTAGCTTATTTAGCAGATAAATGATGCCTGGTATAAAGATAAGTCCTATTACCCTGTAATGCCTTGCCTCGTAGGAGATAGCCATTTGCCGCAGGTAGGCATAGCTAAAAAACATAACAGACATGGCATAAAACGTTAAGATCAACAACTTGTAATTGTTATTTGGTATAAAACGGATAATAGCGAATACCAGTAATAAGCTGATCGCAGCTAACGCCGTAATTACCATAATGGCAACCGGGATATTAAATATCGGCACTCCCGAATGAAACAAAAGCCCATGTGCCAGATCATCAATAGAAAAGCCTGCAAGCAGGGGTGAAGCCAGCGGAAAGCTGAACGTTTGCCAGCTCAATTTAAGCTGACCAGAAGCCGATGCCGGGTTTTGCCCCTTGGAAAGAAAGAATAAATAGATAATGACCAGCGACAGGGCAGCAGGTATAGCGATCCATATCCCGTTTTTAAGATGTTCAACAACCGATCTTT
Source organism: Mucilaginibacter sp. (assembly GCA_028288085.1). Lineage (GTDB taxonomy): Bacteria > Bacteroidota > Bacteroidia > Sphingobacteriales > Sphingobacteriaceae > Mucilaginibacter. The sequence continues at coordinate 2,625 of JAQBOK010000300.1, read as the reverse complement.
TTGGGATAGACAAGCGCAGCCATAAAAAGAAGAGCCCTGCAAGGTATACCCACATTACGGATGATTTGCAAAAAAAGCCTGTTAAGCCGGCAAATAATACAAAAAGAATTAGTTGCCAGCCGGATTTTTGGATAACGATACAACCGTAAAGAAACCAACCAGCATACGCAAAAAGCAGGATCTCGCCCCCGCTGTAAAAAATATAAGGCAGCGAATAAAACTGCTGACAAGCTATAAATGCAATACTGACCGATGCGATAAGCGGACTGAACCCTACTTTTTTGAAGAAGCTATAAAGCCCGGATAAACCCATTAACTGGCATAGGGTAATGGTAATAGCTGATGCCTGCCCGTTATTGATACCCAAAAGCCATTTAAAAAACCAGGGCACAAGGTATTGGCCCGGCGACCACCAGGTTAAAAATTCAGATGTGTTTTTTGATATATCAGCCTGGTCAGGCTTAATAAGGAGGTTAAAGCCACCACCCATTCCCATGGAGTGCATTACCTGGAACCCCCAGGAAGGATCAGGGAAAAGTGCAGGGGGCGACAGGTATAACAATACCCCCATTACCACCGTGAATGCCCCCGTAATGGCAAGGATAATATTAGGAAGGTTATATTTTGAGGTCGAAATTTTCAAGAGATAAATAATGATAAACTAATTATTCATAAGATATACTAATACCCATCCAAAATGGAGTTAGTTTTAAAAGATCTGGCGTTTGTGATGCAAAATAAAGTTTTAGATCTTTATAACGACCTTTCCAGTCTTGATTTTTTTATCGCCAAAAAAACTTTACTCCTCAAATAACACTTGCGTTTTATCAAAGTTTAATAAATATGTTTTGCATTCCAATCAACCTGGCATTAGTTATAAGCTCACAACCCTAGCATTGAAAAATCCCGGATGCCGGTATTTTACGTATTGATAAAGCAAGTGATTTCTTGAATTTAGACAATTGCGTTTGTAGCAAACAGGGCGATTAAAAAGATGAAGCCCCTTCACTTTCATAGATAGGGGCTTCTTTAAAATCACATTCGATTATTGATAGAGACTGGCATTAAATAAATACACTTTCCCTGTTATCCCATTTATATTGGCATCCAGTTGCATCTGAAAAGTAGTTGTATTAATTGACACTACTCTAAATGGCCCTTGCCATGAAGATGTTCTCACAGTAGGATCTGTACCTGATATCAAATAAACATATAAAAACTTACTTGCATCAATACATGCAAATTGACCTGCTACTGGCCCACTTAGGCCATTTGCAGAAGTTATGTTCGATATCAATGCGGTGCCAGATGTGCAATCACCAATTAATGCTAACTGGCCATCCGTACCAGTCGCCATTGCATAATTTCTGTTAAACCCTGTATGCATGACGGCATCGTTACCTGTTGTGCTAATTGGGCTTGTAACTATTGATGGTGTTTCGTAGAAGTTAACAGACATATCACTATTTAGTTGAAATCCATTCAGCAGCAGTAACACGGTAGTTGTCGCGTTAGTACTGAGGACCAACCACAATGTACTATTTGACCTGTCCACTAAACAATCTGATACCGAAACTAACCTTGAACTAAATAAATAATTGCTGGGGATAGTCAGGACCCTTGCACTAAACATCGCTCCGGTAGGATAATTGCCCACGCCCGGTCCGGTAGAAAGTCTATAGGTGGAGCCTAGATGACCTGTATTATCAAAATAACCACCAATAACATGAGCAGGGTCAGTATTAAAATCTGCACTTCCTTCATAACCGACGGCATTTCCAATTCCTGTGGCAGTGAGATCGGCCGACAATCCGTTCACACCTAAAAGGCAATCTTTCATATCTTTACCTGGATAAAATGCGCTCATGGCCGGCAGTCCACAAGTGAATGTCAAGAAGTTCGACCAGGTAGTAATATTATTGCCTGCCAAACCTATACTCGCTGTACAATCAATTGTTACTGAAACTCCGTTTAATTCTATTTTTCCGAAAGACGCCAGTAGTGTCGGTCCGGAAACGATTCTCCCTCCTTTTATAGTTATCTTGGCAAATGAACCTGTTTGCACCAAAACCGAAGGAACGCCTTTTGAATGATCAAAATTCAGATCGCAGTTATCAATAGTTAAGTTACAGGCATTGGTTCGATTTGCTCCAAAGTATCCGATTTTAAATGTTGATTCACAGTAACAATCTCTTAATATTAACTGATTATTCCAGGCAGTTTCGATAAACTGTAACATCTGATAGCCTGAAAAATGGGTATTCTGAATTAAATTAATCCGGCCTCTTTGAGCGCCATGAACAGAGTTGGTTACAAGAATCCAACACGTATCCAAATTGCAGTTGGATATTTCGGACAATCTGGCCTGGCCACCACTTGAACTTATTCCATACTTGCAATTATTTACACTCGTGTGGGTGGTTTTAATAAAATCGCCATTTGCTTCGACCCCAGAGGGTTGCTGAACGATGCCAACAATAAAGTTAGTAACCTTGCAATGATCAATCTGTATCCTGCTGCTGGTCACCTTGCTGTATTGCCCTGTAACATTTATTCCTAATGCATTTGGAATTACTGGATAGGTAACCGCCGGGTAGGCCGGTGAAGGTGTACTCCCTCCATAGG
>JAQBOK010000244.1 GCA_028288085.1 Mucilaginibacter sp. | reverse complement strand
AACAATTTATTTTACGGGAAGAAATATTTGATCAAGTTAATTCATAAATCTGGTTTTACCCCACGCCAGTTTTAGCATGATATTGGTGCATATGCCTGGTTGCAATAGAATTTTGCGGGCATACTTTTAAAGTATCTACCTGCACACCTAATTGCAGTGCAAATAACTGGCTGCCACTACTGTGCTTATTTATCTAAACCGGAACGGTGCTGGTATACACAAACTTACACAATGGCTTCTTCACTGTATTGCCACCACATTATTAGTTAATTACCTTAACTATTATGGTGTTACAGGTGTTACATGTTTAAAATGTAACACCCCCGCCGCCATTTATTAATGGTAAACCTTAAAATAATAGCAATTTATTTTCACCGGGCTTTGCAACATCATGGCAAAAGTGCTATTATCGTGCCTGCTAAACTTATCACTACTAAACATGGATTTTAAACAATTCCCTTTCAAATTATTTGGATTTTTAACACTGGTTTTGGCCCTGCAGGGCTGCGGGCCGGATAAGCCTGGCATTTACCGGAATGAACAAATAAAATCTGGCAAAAGGGATGATTTTCACGCGCTTAACGCGCTGTTATTTGATGGGCTCAAAGCGAACGATGCCAAGCGTTTGGGCACCATAATGGCAAAGGAGTTTATAGATGATCGCTCTAAATTCAGAACGGTGGAGCTATTGAGCAATCGTATTAAAGAAAATAATAGTTATGACTTACTCGACGAGTTCTACATTATTAATGATATGAAAGGTCATACCATAAGCGTTAATGATCGTGGTGTTAACAATTATAAAGTGGATTACGATACGCTTTCCCGTGAGATGTATATCGCTTTTTTTGTTCCGAAAGCTAATGCGAACAGGTGGATGATAACGGCTACCTATTGTAAATATGAGTATGGCTGGAAATTAAACAAACTGGACATAAACAAATACACCATAAATGGCAAAACGGCACCTGAGCTTTTTAAATCAGCTAAAGAAGAATATGCCAAAAATTATTTGGTTGATGCAACAAACGCCGCCGAGCAGGCACTGGATTGTTTAAAGCCATCTACCGGCTGGCAATATCCGGAAGAAAAAGACATGTCTAAATTTTATGATCAGGCAAAAGACCGGTTGGATAAAAAATACGACTTTCCCTATGCTTTGAAACAGGTAAACACCCAACCGCAAATATTCAGGGTATTTAATCAAAACGGGCCTGATGGGGTTTTTCCGATAGTTTACTATTTATCTGATATTAATTTAAAAGATACGGTTGCATTAAAAAGAGAAAACACAAATATTAAAAAGGTGATCGGGAATGTAATGCCAGGGATCAATAAGGATAAAAAGTACGTTTTTTACTCCATATTTAATCAAATGCCCGATGGTACAAGAACGTTCGATCATTATGACCTGACTGACAAGCTTCAGCCGTAAATTTACTTGAGGAGTTTTTATAGATATTTGATCCAAAATAACTCTGTTCAGCAGTATGAGAATAATACATAAAGCAAAAAGAGGCGACTATCCGGAATACGCGGAAATGTATATGAAATGGATTCCGGATGACGGCCTTATTTTGAAACACCTGAAAGATAACTTTGAGGAGAATAAGAAATTTATCTATTCCCTGCCGGATGGTCTTTTATACCATAGGTATAAAGAGGGTAAGTGGAGCATAAAAGAGATACTTGTACATGTAATAGATGATGAGCGGATATTTGCCTACAGGGCCTTGCGGTTTGCCCGCAATGAGAAAAATAACCTGATTGGCTTTGACCAGGATGCTTATGCGATTTATTCTGAAGCTGACAAAAGGAGACTTGATAATATTTTTGAGGAGTACGAAGCGGTAAGAAACGCCACGATAGCATTGTTTAACGGATTACCTGAAGATTCATTGGATAGAATGGGCCATGGAACGGGTACTTTTAATAATGCTACCGCAAGGGCGTTGGTATACCATATTGCCGGGCACGAGCAGCATCATATCAGCTTTATAAAAGAACATTATTTGTGCGATCATAAGTCTTAATTTTTGCCAATGTTCCGGTGTTTTACTTCATTGATTTTATGTAAAATTTCAGTTTTATTAATGCATATAAATTTGTTAACATAATGATAATATTAAATTTACGTATAAATAACATAGCTTTGAATAAACTACAAATACTATGGCAAAAAGCGAATCTAAATCCGCTGAAAAAAAAATCAGGGATGATATTAAATCGGGTCTTATAAGCGAACTTAAAACCTTAACCGGCAAATTTGGCGATGCTTCTGAAGAATTGATTGATGAAATTAATAAAGGGGCTAAAAAGTTAGCCAGAAGAATAGCAAAAAAGATAAAACCCAGCAACGCTCCTATACCCGCAAAAGTACAGAAAGCTCCCGCACCCAAAAAGGCACAACCAGCCAAAGTGGTGACTGCGGAAATTAAAGAAGCTAAAGCAGTAGCTAAGCCTGCTGTGAAAAAAAAGAAAGTTTAAAAAAACCGGGCATATACCCGGTTTTTGAATATTATGATTTTCGGGCTAATGGTACGCTATTTCTTAATAGCGTACCCCAAACCAATATTAAGGGATACAAATACAGCGCTTTGTTTTTTATCCGGATCGCCTTGCAATTTATAATTGTCAATTTTCCAATCGCCAGACGCAGCGTGTACATAATAACCCAACCTTAGGCCAATGGGGATGTTGCGTTGCAGGGTAAAGCAATCCATTTGTTTGGGTTTCAGTTTGATCACATAATCAAATCCCGCACCTAACTCTATACCAAAATTAGACTGATATAATGTTTTGCTGAAAGTGGTGTTTAATAATTCGCCCGAAAAATCAGAAACATTTCGTTCTCCATCTTTATCCTGTATATTCAATATTGCTTCTGAAAAATTAACTCCGGCGAATGGATATAAGCGGTAACCGGAATTTTTTGACACATCATAACCAAACCTAAAGAAAGCCTGGTATTGATTGTAACGGGTTTTTACGTTGTTAACTTCTGATGTGGAGAATGGGGTAAACCCCAACCCGTCTTCAAATATTAAATGGTTTTTAATGTGAAACATGGAAGCATTTATCCAAATATCATTGTCTGATAAAGAGGGAAGACCGCCATTGTTTAATGCCGTATTTAGCTGGCTCAGATCACTTTTACGATAGGTTACCTGTATTTGCAAAGCTCCGGCAATTTCGTGTTTAAACCAATTTCTGGTTTTTAAAGTATCTTTATGTTGAGCATTTGAACTGAGCGTTGAAAGTATTAATGATGCTAAGAATAAAGGGAGTATTAGTTTTTTCATGGTTGATTTTAAAGATTTATAACAAAAGAAATGTTTTTATTTATGCACTTACGTTTTTAAATGGCACCAGGTTTTATCTTTGATTCAGTAATCTGGCTGTAGAAACAGGAACATATTTCGTAATATTTATGTTTCATTAAAAAGTTGTTGCAAATAATAACGTTAACATTTTATAACTTCGAACTAACATTTACCGGCACGCCAGATCTACTAAAAGGTTGTTTCAACCATGTTCTTTTACAATTTCTTTATTTACAACCGGTTAATTTATTTTTATTTGAGTTGTTAAATATAATTTAGCCTGATTAAATATATGGCCTCAAAAAATTCTTCTAACGAATCTGAAAAAGATGTGAAAATCCTGGATGGAACCCGCCGGGACTTTCTGAAGCAGTCGACGCTGTTAACTGCCATTGCTTTAACCCCAGCCCCCCTTGTAAGGGCAGCCGAAAACGGATGGGATGAAAAAATAGCCGCAGTTTACGAAAAAGTCCCATTAAATATTGAAGTTAATGGGGTAAAACACCAGCTTTCTGTTGAGCCCCGGGCTACCCTGCTTGACCTGCTGCGGGAGCAATTAGACCTCACCGGCACTAAAAAAGGGTGTGACCATGGTCAATGCGGCGCTTGCACTGTACATGTTGATGGTCATCGCATCAACTCATGCCTTACACTCGGTGTAATGGTTAGCGGCAAAAAAATAACTACCATCGAGGGATTAGCCAAGGGCGATCAATTGCATCCTATGCAGGAAGCGTTTTTGAAACATGATGGTTTCCAGTGTGGTTATTGTACGCCGGGGCAAATCATGTCGGCGGTGGCTTGCATCCGTGAGGGCCATGCCAATTCTGAAACCGAGATAAGGGAATACATGAGTGGTAATATTTGCCGTTGCGGGGCATACCCTAACATTGTGAATGCGATACAGGAAGTAAAGGATGGAGGGCAAACCGTATGAAACAGTTTCAATACATCCGCCCATCAACGCAACAAAGCGTTTTGGAGGCCATCAATAAGCCAGGTACTAAGATCATAGCAGGCGGCACCAATTTAGTGGACCTTATGAAGCGCGGGGTTACCGCACCTGATAAACTGGTTGATATTAACCATCTGCCGCTTAAAAGCATAGCGTCTACAAAGACCGGGCTGCACATTGGTGCGCTGGCTTTAAATAGTGTTGTATCAGAAAACAGCCTGGTTATTGAAAAACAACCTTTGCTTTCGATGGCGCTTAAGGCAGGTGCTTCGCCACAGTTAAGAAACATGGCTACCGTTGGCGGCAATATGATGCAGCGCACACGCTGTACTTATTTTTATGATATCACCATGCCCTGCAACAAACGCGAACCCGGTTCGGGTTGTGGCGCTATGGAAGGATATAACAGGATGCATGCTATATTTGGTGCAAGCCAGCAATGTATAGCCGTACATCCCAGTGATATGTGTGTTGGACTGGCTGCGTTGGATGCCGTAGTTGTGATAGCCGGGCGCAGGGGAGAAAGACGAATCCCTTTTACCGAGTTTCATCGCCTGCCGGAAGATCATCCGGAAATGGATAACCACCTGGCAAAGGACGAGTTGATCATAGCGGTAGAGATACCAGATAATAATTTCGCCAAAAATAGCTATTACCTTAAGGTGCGCGATAGGCAATCATACGCCTTTGCATTGGTTTCGGTTGCAGCCGCCTTAGATATCAGCAACGGTGTGATCAAGCAGGCGCGCCTGGCAATGGGTGGCGTGGCGCATAAACCGTGGCGTTTATTGGATGCCGAAAAAGCATTGATAGGCAAAACGGTTTCTGAAGAGAGCTTTAAACAGGCGGCACTAATTGCCATGCAAGGCGCCAAAGCTTATGAATATAACTCCTTTAAGTTAAAATTGGCTCCGGCAACTATTACCGAAGCGTTGAAACATGCCTCAGGTTTAGTTTAATAGATTAATGAAAGTTATCGCGCCAGATAAAGATGGAATTAAGCGGGTTGATGGACGGTTAAAAGTGACCGGGGCCATCAGGTACGCTGCTGAATACAATTTCCCTGGCTTGGTTTATGGTGTGTTGGTAAACAGCACCGTGGCTAAAGGAACCATGACCGCTATAAACGGTAAGGCTGCTGAAAAAGCCCCCGGTGTATTGGCTGTGATCTCTCATTTAAACGTTCCTGAAGTTTCCGGCTACAAGGATGGAAAGGCACAGCCCGGGAGTCCATTTTATAACAATCAGGTGTTTTTTAACGGGCAACCGGTTGTTTTAGTCATAGCAAACACATTGGAGCGGGCAAAGTACGGTGCCTCATTAATAAAGATAACTTATAAGGTTGAACCGCATCAAACCAATTTAGACAGTAATCTCCAAAATGCGGTTAAGACAGGGGATGATTACATGCGGGGAATAGCCAACGCTTACCAATCGGCACCTGTTAAAATAGAGGTTGAGTACCGTACACCGATCCATGTACATAACGCGATGGAACCTTTTGCCGTTACATCGGTTTGGGATGGAGATAAAGTGACGCTCTATACCAAATCACAATATATTAAGGGAATGCAGCAGGATGTGATGAAGCTGTTTAACCTTCCGGAGGCGAATGTCCAGGTATATTCAAAAGTGATAGGCGGCGCTTTTGGCAGCGGTTCACCCCTGTGGCCTTATGCAAAAGCAGCTTTAATAGGATCAAAGGTGATAAGCAAGCCGCTTAAGGTAGTGATAGACCGTGAGCAGATGTTCACTATGGTGGGCTATCGTTCGCCTGCCGTACAAAAGATAGGAATGGGTGCTTCTGCCGACGGAAAACTGATCGGTATTACGCATGATGCTATAGGGGAAACAGCAACCTACCAGCGATTTACCGAGGGAATAACCAATACCACCTGCTTTTTATATGATTGTCCAAACGTAAATACCACATACAAGCTTGCAAATCTCGATTTGAGCGTACCTACTTATACCCGCGGGCCTGGCGAAACAACGGGTGTATTTGCGCTGGAATCAGCAGTAGATGAATTAGCCTATGCCCTTAACATGGACCCGCTTGGGTTTAGGTTGAAAAATTATGCGGAGACAGACCTGGAACAAAATCTCCCTTTCTCCAGCAAATATCTCAGGGAATGTTATAAACAAGGCGCCGCTCAATTTGGCTGGAACAAACGCAACCAAAAGCCCCGTTCAGTTGTGCAGAATGGCTGGTTGGTGGGTTATGGCCTAAGTACAGGTGCTTACTGGGCCGGCCGTGCGCCGTCAACAGCCAAAGCAAGATTAAGTCCTGACGGGATACTGCTTATCCAAAGCGCAACAAGTGACATGGGGCCGGGCACTGCAACGGTAATGACTAAAATCGCGTCAGAAATTATCAATATACCTGTTGAAAATATAAAGATTGAATTAGGCAGTTCTGCATTGCCGCCGGCCGCCGGGGAATATGGTTCCATGACAACTTCTTCCGTTGGTTCGTCTGTTTATGATGTTTGTACCGAATTAAAAAGAAAGTTTAATGAGTTAGGGGGGAACAATGATGATAACCCTAATTATGTCAAAATATTACAGGACCATAAGCTGCCCTATCTTGAAGTTACCAGGCAATCACATCCGGATGCAAACTCGGGTAAATATTCATCACACGCGTATAACGTCAATTTTGTTGAGGCGCATGTTCATCCGGCAACGGGGATGGTTAAAATAGTGAGAGTGGTTTCTGTTATTGATGGGGGCAAGATACTTAACCCGATAACCGCGCGGAGCCAGATCATTGGGGGTGTGGTATGGGGTATCAGTATGGCGTTGATGGAAGGTGGCGTTATTGATCATCGCTATGGCAAGTATGTAAATAGTAACCTGGGCGAGTATCATGTAGCAACAAATGCCGATGTGCCGCAAATTGAAGTAATATTTATTGATAAAAAAGATCCGGTTACTAATCCCATGGGTTCAAAAGGAATTGGGGAAGTAGGCATTGTGGGCGTTGCGGCAGCAATGGCCAACGCTGTGTTTAATGCTACTGGTATACGGGTAAGGGATCTGCCTATCACGCCGGATAAACTGGTGCAGGTTTAGTTCATGGCCTTTAGCGTTTTGAAATTAGGATTTATAATCAATGGAAAGCAAAACATTAAACAAACCATCATCATCTGATGGGCTGAAACGGATTGACGGTCACTTAAAGGTAACCGGCGGCGCCAGGTATTCGGCAGAGTTTAATGTTGCAGGCTTAACTTATGGCGTGTTGGTAGGGAGTACGATAACCCACGGAACTATCAAATCAATTGACACCAGGAAGGCAGCAGCAGCGCCGGGGGTGCTGGCTGTAATTACGCATTTAAATTGCCCTAAAGTACCGGGATATCAAACTACAACTCCATCTGCAAAGGGGCCTTTAAAAATATTTTTTGACAATAAGATACTGTATAATGGGCAGCCGGTTGCGTTGGTAATTGCCAATACTTTTGAACGGGCATTGTATGCATCCTCTCTTGTGACCGCACTGTATTCAGCCGAAAAACACCATACCAAATTAACAGATAATTTAAGTAAGGCTTTTTCGCCTCATGACGATAATGAATACAAACGGGGTGTGCCCGACGCGTGGAAAGCTGCCCCGGTTAAACTTGAACAGGAATATCTTTTACCCAGCGAGGTGCATAACTCCATGGAGCCGCATGCCATAATTGCCCGTTGGGATGCTGATGATAAAATAACCGTTTGGGATAAAACACAGGGAGTTAAAGACACGCAGAACAGTATAGCGCAAACCTTTAAAATACCTGTTGAAAATGTACAGGTAAATTCAAAATTTGTAGGCGGGGCCTTTGGGAATGCTTTGCAGGTTTGGCCGCACGAATTTGCCGCCATTATTGGTGCAAAAGTAGTAAAGCGGCCGGTTAAACTGATTTTAAGTCGTGCGGATATGTTTACTTCTGTGGGTTATCGCCCGCACACATGGCAAAAGATCGGTATTGGAGCTACAGTGGATGGGAAACTGGTGGGCATTAGCCACCAGGCGGTTGGCCAAACCTCTGCTTATGAAGATTTTGCAGAAGGCCCGGCTGATGTGAGCCGGCAATTATATGCCTGCCCGAATGTAAGTACCAGTAATAAAATTGTTTCGTTAAATGTTGGGTCGCCGGTATGGATGCGCGGCCCCGGACCAGCGACCGGAACATTCGCACTGGAATCGGCAATTGATGAACTTTCTTATGCACTTAAAATAGACCCGATAGAACTTCGCATGCGTAACTATGCCGAAACCGACCCGGAGAGCGGAAAGCCATTTTCGGGCAAGTTTTTAAACGAAGCATATAAACTGGGTGCTGACAATATTGGCTGGAGTAACCGCAGCCCTAAGCCGGGCTCGGTTAAAAAAGACGGCTGGCTGGTGGGTTACGGAATGTCAGGCGGTGTGTTTGGCGCTGATCGGGAGCCTGCAACCGTAAGAGCAACAATGATGGCTGATGGTATGCTGGTATTGCAAACTGCTGTTAGCGACATTGGACCGGGGACCGGAACGGCCATGGTTTCTATCGCGTCGGAAACGATGGGCATTCCAACCGGGAAGATCAGGTTTGATATGGGCGACTCGTCACTGCCGCCTGCCCCTCAACAGGGTGGTTCAACTATTACTTCAAGCGTAGGCTCGGCAGTGTATTTGGCCTGTAATGACCTGAAAGAAAAATTTCATCAGCTCACCGGTGATAACGGAAATCAGCCTGACTATATTCAAATATTAAAACAGCATAACTTACAGAAACTGGAGGTTACCACGGCTTCAAAAGCCGGCGCTGAGGTTGATAAATATGCCATGTACTCCTGGTCAGTGCATTTTGTGGTGGTACATGTAAACCCGGCTACGGGCGTAGTAAAATTGGATAAAGTGACTTGCGTTGCTGATTCAGGGCGTATTATCAGCCCTAAAACAGCCCGCAGTCAAATAATTGGAGGCGCCATTATGGGTATAGGAATGGCATTAATGGAGGAGGCCGTGATTGATCATCGTTATGGGCGTGTGGTAAATGGTAATTTAGCAGATTATCATGTACCGGTTAACGCGGATATACCACAAATAGAAGCCTTATTTGTTAATAAGCCAGATTTTAATATAAACCCTATTGGTGCAAAAGGTATGGGCGAAATAGCATTAATAGGCATGGCTGCAGCGGTAGCCAATGCGGTATATAATGCAACAGGAAAAAGAGTAAGAAATTTACCGATTACGCCGGATAAGCTGGTGTAGTGAAGATTGTGGTGGATGGCTTATAATGATAAGCTTAGAAATTTTGGATTTAGAAATTAGCATGTTTATGGAAAGCAAAACATTAAACAAACGGCCTGTTGAAGATGGATTGAGCCGGGTCGATGGTCGATTAAAAGTAACCGGTGCAGCCAAATACTCTGCCGAATATAATATTAAAGGAGTAACCTACGGTGTGCTGGTTGGAAGTACTGTTACTAAAGGTACTATCAAAGCCCTGGATACAAAACGGGCAGAACGGGCACCGGGAGTGCTTGCGGTGATCACTTATTTGAACTGCCCCAATATTCCGGGTTATCATACAGATAACCAGCCTGCCAAAGGGCCGTTAAAAATATTTATTGATGACAAGATCTATTTTAATGGGCAGCCTATTGCCCTGGTAATTGCAGATACTTTTGAGCGGGCGTTATTTGCTTCCTCGCTGGTGAAAGCTGAATATAACAAAGAGCAGCATCAAACAGACCTGAAAAGCAATTTAAGTAATGCTGTTACACCAGGCAAGGCCAAGGATTATACGCGCGGGCAAGAGGACGCTTACAAATCGGCACCAATAAAAATTGAGCAGGAATATGTTCTTCCTACCGAAGTACATAACCCGATGGAGCTGCATGCTATTATTGCCCGGTGGGATGCGGATGATAAAATAACCGTTTGGGATAAAACGCAAGGGGTAAAATCAACCCAGCGCAGCATTGCCCAGGCTTTTAAAGTCCCTATAGAAAATGTACAGGTAACGGCACCGTTTGTAGGTGGCGCTTTTGGTGCCGCGCTGCGTACCTGGCCCCATGAAATTGCCGCTGTTGCAGCTGCTAAAGTGGTAAAACGCCCTGTTAAATTAGTGTTGAGCCGTGCGGATATGTTTACTTCCGTGGGATACCGTCCGCAAACCTGGCAAAAAATTGGTTTGGGCGCTACAGCAGATGGTAAATTGATGGGTATTACACATGAAGCATCCGGCCAAACATCGGTTTATGAAGATTTTACTGAGGGAGCGGTCAACATAAGTCAGTTAATGTACGCCTCGCCAAATGTAAATACCAGGTACAAATTGGTTTCGCTAAATGTGAATACTCCCACCCCAATGCGCGGACCGGGAGAAGCAACGGGGGCATGGGCGCTGGAATCAGCAATGGATGAGCTTTCGTATGAATTGAATATTGACCCGATTGAACTCCGGCTGCGCAATCATGCAGACAATGACCCCTTGAGCGGTAAACCCTATTCAAGCAAATTCTTAAAAGAAGCCTATCAGCTGGGAGCCGATAAAATTGGCTGGAGCGAAAGAAATCAAAAACCGGGCTCGGTTACAAAAGATGGCTGGCTGGTAGGTTACGGTATGGGTACAGGAATGTTTGGCGCCTACCGCAGTAATGCTACTGTAACTGCCAGGATGATGGCCGATGGTACGCTTATTTTACAAACCGCGGTTACAGATATAGGGCCTGGCACAGGTACGGCAATGGTATCTATCGCATCCGAAAGGATGGGCATCCCTGCTAATAAGATCAGGTTTGATATGGGCGATTCATCGCTGCCGCCTTCACCAACACAAGGTGGTTCACAAATCACGTCAACCGTAGGCTCCGCGGTGTATGATGCTTGTAACGAGCTTAAAGATAAATTTAAGCAGGTAAACGGGGGAACAGACAGCACAGATTATGTTCAGGTATTAAAACAGCATAACCTTTCGCAATTAGAGGTAACAACACTATCCAAAGGAGGGTCAGAGATGGGTAATTATGCAGCGTATTCCTGGTCGGTACATTTTATTCAAGTGCATGTAAACCCGGCAACTGGTGTGGTAAGGGTTAATAAAGCGGTTTCTGTTGCTGATGCAGGGCATATTGTAAGCCCGAAAACTGCCGCCAGCCAGATAAAGGGTGGTTCTATTATGGGGATAGGCATGGCACTAATGGAAGAAGCTGTGATCGATCACCGGTATGGCCGTTTGGTGAATAATAACTTTGCTGATTACCATGTTCCTATCCAGGCGGATATACCACAAGTAGAGGCGCTGTTTGTAAACAAACCAGACCCACACCTCAACCCAATGGGTGCAAAAGGCATGGGCGAAATAGCTACAATAGGTGTGGCCGCAGCGGTGGCCAACGCGGTATACAATGCTACCGGGAAACGGATAAGGGAATTACCGATAACACCCGATAAATTAATTTAAAACGTATCGCTTGACCCACCGCCGCCAAAATCGCCGCCGCCAAATTTTACGCCATTATCGGTAGGTGCTGATGGTGCTGTGGAAAACGTTTCGGCAATGATCAGGGATTCAACCTTTAAGTGATCCATTAAATGCGATTCATCCGGCTCGGCATAAGTAAAGCCATGTTTGGGTGTTTCTAGGTATTTCATTACACTATAAGCGATACCAAGAATTGCGGCCCCTACTACAGTAAGAGAAGTATCTATTGGTAAAATATGATAGTAATTTCTGAAGGTGAGAGCCGCCGCGGCAATTAGCAATAAACCCGTGCGTAGCAAGATTGCATCCTTTCTTTTTATTCCAAATCCAACGTAAACAAATGGCAATATGATTGTCCAGGCCCAAAAGATTGCCCCGAACGGGACCGCTTTGCCATTCGTCCCATTCAATTCATCGCCTAATGTTTGTATAATATAGTAGTTGCCGGCAGCATATAAGGTTACCAGGCAAATGATCAACCCTACAATGAAGCAATTTTGATAGTTAATGAATTGGAGTTTGTTCCGAAGCGTATATAAAAGCCAGTAGCCGCCTGCCGACACAAGCATCATTACAAAAGGCACTGTAGCTGTACCTGATGGAGTTACTTTTGTCCAGAAAAAGAAGACCCAGGAAAAAAAGAATATGCAACACGCTGCGCTCATGAACATATCTGCAAAACGAATAGTGAGGAACAGGCTTATTAAGAAAGCAATCGCCGTTAATCCGATGTAGTGGGTATCATTATTACCGGTGAACATCATCATTAATCCAGCCAAAAAAAGGCAACCCGAAATAAAAAGAAGCGCATCGTCCACTCCTGACCTGTAATGATTATTTCCATTGACCATAAATTCGAGCCCTGCATAACTTATCAGGCCAAGAAAGAAAGGAAAAGCCGGATTCGAGAACATACTTGAACTGCTGACCATTAAAGCTATAAGGCCGTAAATGAATAGCATCACTATGCAAGTGAGTATAAATAATCCTACGCGCGCAAACAGGGTTGGGGTGTAAAAACCAACAGGATACTTCTCTTTAATGATCTTGAATTCAGCATCGATGATACATCCACTCTTTAAGCCTTTCTCTAAAGCTTCATGTAACCTTAGGTTAGCCAGCCAGGTTTTATTGTAAGCGATCATGCTGCTTTGAGTTTTTTATTAAGATTAATTAGCAGGAATATAAGACCAGTTGCCGAAGCGATAAAATACATAAATAATAAAGCGATCACGCCTGTATCAGCATTGGCTTGTATAAGTATCCGTACTACCAAACTACTTACAGCAATATAGCTATAGAGAATTACCAGCAATAAAAAGTAAAACGACTTGTTTTTGGATGCATCCCGGTAAACCAAAAATGCCAACAAAAATATTCCTGACATCCATAAGGTGGCGATGAAAGAATTATAATGATAGAAGTACCCTGCTAATAAGGCAATAAATGTCACATGCACCCCATAATGCTGGTAACTAAATTTAAAATGCTTCTTGAAGCTGAAATGCTGCGTGGCGTAAGCGCTAAGTAATAGCAAAATACCCAAAAGTAAATAGGTATAAATAATGGTTTCACTATTAAAATCGCTGTGTAACAGGAGTTGTTTCGGAGTAACCGATACACCCATCCAAATTGCCAAATTGGCGATGGCCATATTGAGTATACCTAAATGGTCAAAATAGTAAGCTATAAAGAAAAGTACCAGCATAGGTATTAATGTGGCCAGGCCATAATTAATGCCAAAAACTTTATATTCAAATTGTAAATAGCCTACAAAAGTTATAAAGCTGATGCAAGCCAGTAGCAATATATAATCAAGGGCGGTATTGGGCGAACTTACCTTTTGGGTGCTAAAAGGCAGTTTAAGTTTAAAACAGTAAGTAAAACATCCGGCACAGATCAATGCTATCAGCAATAAAACAAATTGATGGCCAATGGTGTCAATGTTCTCATAAATTAATATGCCCAAACCTGCTGTGAGCAGCAACACTCCCAGGTAAAGTAAGGTCTTTATTTCCCAATGAACCGAAAATAGGGGCGGCTGCTCATCCAGTTGCTTTATCTTCTCAAATGATTCATTGCTTAATAAGCCCTCTGCATGCAGCTTAGTATATAAGTTATTCATGTGAATTGCAGGTTGGTTTATCAAGTATAGTAAAGATTATTGGCTTTTCCCTGTTGTAAGATTTTGTAAGTTGCTGTTAGCCTAAGTTTTGGTATAATTATTTTATGTCGGCTAAACTTTTTAAAATTTTGACAAAAGTTAGTTTATGCCAAAAATTTATCGATATTAGAATTCGCTTTCGCGCGCCTAAAAATAGCTTCATGAAACGTAACTATTACATCGTAGCATTAATCATGCTCTCCTTCTTTGTTATCTCTTTTATCACAAATATCATTGGGCCCGTATCCCCGGAGTTTATTAATGATTTTAAGTTAAGTGATGCTTTAGCAGGCGTATTGCCTTTTGCTTTTTTTATTGCATACGGGGTTATGTCAATACCCACGAGTATGCTTGTTCAAAAATACAATGAGAAAACGATCATGGTGGTGGCCTTTATTGTGGCATTTTTGGGGTCCCTGCTTTTAGCTGCCCAACCTAACTACCTAACGGCTATATTATCGCTTTTCCTGATCGGTTGCGGAATGGCTATGCTCCAGGTGGTGATTAATCCGCTATTGAGGACTGCAGGCGGCGAAAAAAATTATGCGTTCACATCTGTTCTTGCGCAACTCATTTTTGGGGGGGCATCGTATATCAGTCCGCTGGTGTATTCGTATTTGGTTTTAAATTTAAATAAGCATAACACTACGGGGATATTTTCAATACTGCAGCCTTTGGTACCGGCAAACCTTCCGTGGATTTCTCTTTACTGGCTATTTACAGTAATCAGTGTTTTTATGTTTGCTATCATGCTTATTTCAAAATTCCCCAAAGTTGAATTAGCTGAAGACGAAAAAGCAGGTCCCTGGAAAACCCATGTTATGCTTTTTAAAAAGCCGGTAGTTATCCTCTATTTCATTGCCTTATTCTGCTATGTAGGTACTGAGCAAGGCGTATCCTACTGGATGTCGCAGTTCCTGTTAGTGTATCATAAGTTTGATCCGCAGGTAGCGGGGGCAAGGGCTGTTTCCAATTTTTGGGGGCTTATGCTGGTAGGTGGAATTTTGGGGCTACTCTTACTTAAAATAATGGATAGCCGTAAGCTTTTGATATTGTTTACCATACCTGCCATTATTTGTCTGTCGGCAGGGCTATTTGGAAGTGCCCAGGTCTCTTTATATGCCTTTCCTATCGTTGGATTTTTTATGTCGGTTATGTATCCTATTATTTTTTCACTTGCCCTTAGTTCGGTTAGTGAAGATCATGGATCTTTTGCCGGAATACTGGTAACAGGGATCATCGGGGGTGCAATTGTCCAGATATTGATCGGCGCTTTGGGTAGCCTTATCGGGCTGCGGGGCGGTATGATGTTTTTATATATCACATTCGGCTATATTCTAAGCATCGGCTTTTGGGCAAAACCGCTAATTACCAATCAAACTGTATTTGATAAAAAAGATAAGGTGTAATTGAATATGAAGGATGCTAAAGTTATAGGAATAGATCTGGGTGCGACAAACATACGTGGTACTGTGGTTAAAAATGAAGATGTATCTGAAATTATCTCGAGGCGGATTCAAACCAAAGGCACCGAAGAACAGGTGCTGGAAGATGTTTACTCACTGACCGATACCCTCATTGATGAAGAAGTTAAGGCTATAGGGATAGGCGTTCCCAGTGTTGTGGATGTGAAGCTGGGAATTGTTTATGATGTAATCCATATTCCGTCATGGAAAGAAGTGCATTTAAAAGAATTACTCGAAACCCGTTATCATATCCCGGTTTTTGTAAATAACGATGCCAATTGCTTTGCACTGGGTGAATATTATTTCGGCAAAGGCAAGGGCGTTGATGATATGATCGGATTAACAATCGGCACGGGTCTTGGGGCAGGTGTCATCATCAACAATCATTTATATGCTGGCAAAAATTGCGGTGCAGGTGAATTTGGCATGGTTGACTATCTCGAACATAATTATGAATTTTATAGCAGCGGTTCTTTTTTTCAGAATGTCTACGGATTAAACGGAGAAGATGTATTTAAAAAAGCCCAAAAAGGCGATATCCAGGCTTTAAAACTATACCAGGAATTGGGTGCTCATTTAGGTAACGCCATTAAGATGATCATGTACACTTATGATACCGAACTAATTGTTTTAGGTGGATCGGTCCAGTTAGCTTTTGATTTTTTTGAAAAAGCCATGTGGGAACGTATCAAAACATTCGGGTTTCCCAAAAGCATTGAGCACCTGGAAATAAAAACCTCTGCTTTGCAAAATAGCGGGATTTTGGGCGCGGCGGCATTGTACTATGATGCTGCGAGTAAATAAAAAACATCAGAAATAGGTTTTGTTATTAATATTATTGATCATGAAAAAGATTATCCTCGTTCTCACATTATCACTGTTCTGTTATAGCTCTTTCGCGCAAAATGGTTCCAGCGAAAGTTTTCGCATGATATTAAAAAACAACTGGCAAATGCAGTCGGCGTTAAAAGACCCTTCACCTGCAAGTGCTATATCCCAGGATAAATTTGCCGCGAAAGGTTGGTATAAAGTAAGTGTTCCCAGTACCA
This sequence comes from Mucilaginibacter sp., assembly GCA_028288085.1. GTDB lineage: Bacteria > Bacteroidota > Bacteroidia > Sphingobacteriales > Sphingobacteriaceae > Mucilaginibacter. Next base: position 6,405 of record JAQBOK010000244.1, on the reverse strand, counting down.
TCATAGGGGGTTTGCTTGCTAATAAAGCATATGACTTTGATCCTTTTTATGGAATGAATTTTGAAAAATTGAATGATCCGGCCCTCGACAAGCCCTGGTGGTTCAGAAAAGAGTTTGCCTTGCCCGCTTCTGAGAAGGGTAAAAATGTGGTATTAAAGCTTCATGGCATCAACTATAAAGCAAATGTGTGGCTTAATGGAGTGAAGATAGCGGATTCGACACAAATAAAAGGTCCCTTCCGGATCATCGAACTGGATGTTACCAAACAGATTAAAGCTACTGGAAATAATGTGCTGGCTCTGGAGATAACAAGGCCTTTCACGCCCAATAAGCAGAAAGGCGATTTAGCTATCGATTATGCCGACTGGATACATTATCCGCCCGATTATAATGCCGGTATTGTGAATGACGTGGAAATAAAAACCTATGACAAAGTAGGTATTCAATACCCCCTGGTGACTACCAATTTTGATCTGCCATCTTTAGCCGTAGCGCATTTAAGCGTTGATGCACTGGTAACTAATTATTCAAAAAACGAGCAGGATGTGGTAGTTAAAGGTAAAATAAATAACGATATAACATTTGAAAAAAAGGTTCATTTAGCGCCCAATGAGGTGGCTAATGTGACTTTTACACCAACCGATTTTTCACAGTTGAATATTAATAACCCGCATATATGGTGGCCGTGGCAGTATGGTAAACCAGAGCTGAACCAGATAGCGCTTTCGGTTGTAAGAGGCGATGTGGTTAGTAATACGATCAACGAGAATTTTGGTATCCGGCAGATCACTTCCAAGTTGATAGATAATAAATCAAGAGAGTTTATAGTGAATGGTAAGCCTATTATGCTGCGTGGCGCAGCTTGGTCGCCGGATATATTTCAGCGCCGGTCTACCGAAAGGCAGGAGCAGGAAATACGGTTGTACCGCGATATGAATATGAATATTGTGCGTTCTGAAGGAAAGATGGAGGACGATAATTTTTACGCTCTATGTGATAAATACGGAATGCTGGTTATGACCGGGTGGATGTGCTGTGGTACCTGGCAATACCCCGAAAACTGGGATGCGGCTAAAAGGGAAGTGGCCATGGCATCAGACAGCAGCGTAATGTACTGGTTGCGTAACAAACCCAGCTTAATGGTTTGGCTTAATGGCAGCGATATGCCACCGCGTGATACGAGTGTTGAACGTGATTATTTAAAGATAGAGGCCGCTTTAAAATGGCCCAATCCTACCCTTTCAACCGCTAACGAAAGTGTTTCAAAAGTGTCAGGATATAGCGGTGTAAAAATGGCCGGACCGTACGAATGGGTGCCACCGTCTTATTGGGAGGCTGATACGCTGAGTAAGTTTGGGGGAGCATGGAGCTTTGCGACCGAAATATCACCCGGTCCTTCTATTCCTCCTTATGAAAGTTTGATCAAATTTATTCCTAAAGACTCCCTATGGCATACTACGGCCGATTGGAAGTACCATTGCGGAACCATGACCTTTGGTAATACCAAAGTGTTTGATGATGCTTTAGATGGCCGATATGGAAAATCAACTCTAATAAAGGAATATGTAGCCAAAGCCCAGGCCCAAAATTACGAGGCTCACCGTGCGATGATGGAGGCATACGGATTGCATAAATACAATACGGCTACAGGAGTGGTGCAATGGATGGGCAGCAACCCCTGGCCGGGTTTGATTTGGCATACTTATGATTATTACCTTTACCCGGCTGGTACTTATTTCGGGATGAAGAAATCAATGGAGCCCTTGCACATTATGTATTCGTATACATCTAATGAGGTTGATATTACTAACTCACTGCTTAAAAAATTCACAGGATTAAAGGCCGAAGCTTCCATTTATAACCTGGATGGCAGTATGAAATATTCAAATGCGATAACAACTGAAGTAGATGCCGATGGGATAAAGAACTGCTTTGCTTTGCCCATGGTTGAAGGATTATCGGATACCTATTTTCTGCGCCTGCAATTGAAGGATGCCGCGGGTAATACTAAAAGCATCAATTGGTATTGGTTGTCAAAAAAGAGCGATGCCCTGAACTGGAAGAAATCGAAATGGTATTATACGCCTGAAACATCCTATACAGATTATTCGTCCCTGCAAAATATTGGCAAAACCGGACTAAAAGTGTCATATCATACAGATAAAGGTACTGATAGTACTTATCATGCAGTTACCATCACCAACACTGGTAAAACAGTTGCTTTCCAGGTTCATTTGCGGGCATTAAAAGGGGAGAAGGGTGACGATATACTTCCTGTTATATTCAGCGATAATTACCTGCAGCTAGCACCGGGCGAAAGCAGGGTGATCCGCTGTAGTTATGCTAATGGGGACGCTAAAGGTAGTATGCCTTATTTTCTTACATCAGCATGGAACCTTGACAAAGCGCAAAGCAGTGGCAATAAAGAAACTGGTTTTGAAGAAGGGATGCCTGCAAAGTAAAGGGAATTGATTAAACTACTTTATGCTGTAGAATAGCGACCACATAAGGCGAAATTATTTTTATATCATGCACGGTATGCAAAGGGATCTCAAGAAAGTCGCCGGAGGTGAGCCTGAATAATTGGCCGCCAACAATGCATACGCATGTGCCTTTCAGAATAAAAAAGCTTTCTATTCTATCTTCATGCAATTCTTCGGGTACATCGGTTTTGGTAACCACCAGCATTTGTGTAACCCGTTCATCCTGTCTGATCACTTCACATGAAAAATCGTCCGCGGGTTCTGATGGGATAAGATGTGCTAAAACGTTCAGCCAGAGTTGATGGTTGGAGTTTTCATCTGTGATAGGCAGATCGTTCAGATCAAGCGGAGCATTGGCATCAGAAAACTCAATCGAACTAAGTATTTTTTCCTTCACTTCATCACCGGGAGTAATAGCGTTCAAGGCTGCTAAGTTCTCCATGTTCAGCTCAATGGCGGTAAGTTCTTTTTTAACTTCAGGATAAAGCAGGCTCATCTGGATGACAAACGCTTGCTCCTCCTCGTTTTGTGATCCCAGGCAATACTCTTCCAGTATCCCGCTTTCAATAAACTTTTGTACATCCAATGGATTAACTTTAAAATACAAATTTATAATTTAATCTCATAAAATCAGCCCATTAACTCTTTCATTAGTTTATCAAATGCAACCTTTAATTCTGCCAGATCTTGTTCTACTTTCGTTAAACGTGCTTCAAGTTCTGAGGATGGCTTTCTTAGGGGTTCTTCGTTAAAATCTTCTTCTGCCCAGTTTGTTGAGCCGCCCAATAAATGGATATAGCGCACTTCTTTTTGCCCCGGTCGCCTCGGTAATTGTTTTACATAAGGCATTTCTGAAGAGGCCAATTTCTCCAGAGCCTCCTGTAGTTCTTCTATGGAGTCAAATTCATATAAGCGGCCAGAATTGGTGTTAAGTTCGCCCGGTGTTTGTGCCCCCCTTAGTATTAACAGGCAAATAAGTGCCACTTCTGAAGGAATAATAGGGTAAACAATGGCAAAATTGTGTTTGTACTTTACCGAACGGTCTGAACCGCCTGTGGCCGTTGAGACCAGCCCCCTTTTTCTAAGGGTATTTATAGCCAGTACTACCGTTTGTTCGTCATATTGAACAACAGGTTTGCGGGATGTTTTTTGATTGCAGGCCGTAGTAAGGCCATTAATGGTCATGGGATAATAATCGGGCGTGGTTTTGCTTTTCTCCATTAAAGAGCCAAGTACGCGCAGTTCTGCGTCATCTAATACGGGTAGGGTTTGCGGTGAATCCATCCGCTAAAGATAAAACAACCGCCCTGTTGCTCCAAAACAAAAAGCACTATCCTTATTTGAGGACAATGCTTTGAGGCGGAAGGGGCAACACTTTTATTAAGTGAGGCCTAAAATTATTGTATGAAGAAATATGATTTGGTTTCACCTTCATTATATACGTGCATTTGTTTTTTGATAACCTGCTTGTTAGAAACAACTTCTACGGTATAATCACCGTTTTCAAGATTGTTTACCAGGTAATTTTTTTGGCCACTGGCGCCCTTTGACAGCAGGTCTTTAAATATTACATTTTTATCATTGTCATAAATCATAACGATTGATTTTCCTGGTGCTTGCTTATCGATCGCAATGCCAAAACCATTGTCAGACTTTAATGGAGTGAAAGAAATTTCATCCTGCAGTTTGTTTACTGATTTTGAAGGTTTTGTTGTTGCAAAAACACTGGTACCTAATACTAATAACAGTGCGGCTAATGTGATTGACTTTTTCATTTTTTTAATTTTTTATGTGTTAAACTTGAATATGCTTCGTGCTTTCAATATTCAAATCAACAACAACTTTAAACACTAAAAAAATATAATAGACCACCAGCCTAAAGGTGTAGACCAACGCTGTTTTTTGCCGGATAAGTCAATATAAGTTGCTCATAATGTGGTAAATATGGTGCTTGTAGTCGGAAACATACCTCTTGTAGATTCATTTACCTGTTTCATCGATTATTTTGGGGAAAAGGCGAACGATTTTACGGTTTTTTCCAACGTAAAAAGTACCACCCGTTATTTACAGGATGGTGCTTTAAAAAAGTGGAGACAACTCTTGTACTCCAGGATAAAAATTTTAATTAACTAAGACGTATGATCTTCTTTTGGCCAGCATGGTACACGTAGAATTGAGTTTTTATATCATGCCCCTTAGAAAAAACCTCCACCTTATAATCGCCATTATCAAGATCGGATAAAATGTATTTTTTCTCTGCTTTAGTTCCTTTTGTCAGTAGGTCTTTAAACACTACATTATTATCCTTGTCATAGATCATTACTAATGATTTTCCAGGCACGCGTTTATCAACCATTACTGCAAAGCCTTTATATTCACGCAGAGGAATGAGACTAACTTGTTCATGAGCACTAATTTTATGACTTTTAGGTTTTGCAAAGGCAGTAGAGGAAACGCCTATTCCAAATAGCAACAGGGCGGCCAATGTGATGGACTTTTTCATAACTTTTAATTTTATGTTTAACATGAAATATGTTTTGCACTTACAACACAGAAGTACAAATTAACTGTTGAGAAATATAACATACCGTAGGCGAAAATGTTTGATAAATAGTGATTTAAATGGTTTATAATTAATAAGATAGCTAAATCTGCTTACATGCCAAAAATTGCAGTTTCTATGAATATCCTGATACCCTTTATGGCTATCTTATCGGGTCAATTCGCGGTAAGGCACATACATCTACGGGAGAACCTAATCGTGTCTTTACTCCCTGCTGTTCATATGGGGTAAAATACTTTTATAAAATACCGGCTAAATCCAGTTAATTTGCAGTTGATATGTCTCTCTTCATCGCATCATTAAATTCGGGCAGCAACGGCAACTGCTATTACATTGGTAACGAGCGCGAGGCCATATTGGTAGATGCAGGTATATCATGCCGCGAAACGGAAAAACGCATGAAAAGGCTCGACCTATCCATGCAAAAAGTAAAGGCCATTTTTGTATCACACGAGCATTCCGATCACATTAGCGGCGTTGCTGTGCTATCAAAAAAGTATGGCTTGCCTGTTTACATCACACCCGGAACGCTGCAAAACTGCGGACTAAGCCTGGATGAACAGATGGCATTATCTTTTATGGCGTATGAAGCGGTTCAAATAGGGGAACTTTCTGTTTTGGCATTTCCAAAATTTCATGATGCAGCGCATCCGCATAGTTTTATAGTTGAATGCCGGGGTGTAAAGGTGGGTGTACTTACAGATATAGGTGCAGCTTGTGAGCACGTTACTAATAACTTTGTACAATGCAACGCCGCATTTTTAGAGGCTAATTATGATGAGGAAATGCTGGATAAAGGCAGGTACCCTTATTATTTAAAAAAACGAATCCGTGGTGGCCACGGGCACTTATCCAATGGTCAGGCGCTGGAGATATTTATTAACCATAGACCAGCCTGTATGAGCCACCTGCTGTTGTCGCACCTTTCAAAAGATAATAATAACCCCGGATTGGTTCACGAACTTTTTAGTCAGCATGCCAACGGAACGGAGATCATTGTAGCATCGCGTTATGAAGAAACGCAGGTTTATTATATCAATGGATTGCCTGCCTCAGCTGAACAACCAGTTAGCATACTTGCAGGGCAGATGCAGTTTAGTTTGTTTTAAATTACTAAGTTAATTATGCACTACTTAAAAGATTTTTCGCCCGCAGTCTGAACTCAGGGTAGCTCAAGAGAAAAATTTCTCTTTCTATCATTCGAAACGATATAATAGATAAAACCGGACAACCCGAATCTATAATTTAACATACAATACTTCACTTTTATATTTATCTTCATATTGCCTTACTATCATTTACTTTATGAAGATACCCATTAAGAAGATCCTGCTTAAGACGCTGAAAATAAGTGGAATT
>JAQBOK010000260.1 GCA_028288085.1 Mucilaginibacter sp. | reverse complement strand
ACTAACTCCCACCCGTCAGCAAACCAGCTTCGGATGAAATCAGCCAAAACAATGCAGGCCATGTGATGTCAAAGCATGGCGAATAGTCCCTACCGCAGCGCCTCTTTGAGCGTTATATTAATTATTGACAGAATTCTTTAATAGCATCAACTATCATTGCTTTTTTATCACCCGACTCATATCCTATATTAAGATCGGCACATATTTTTTCTTTTTCATCTTTTGGGATATCTACTTTGTCTTTTGATGCTAAAATAGTAACCTCATTAGTTTTGCTTAAAGTCCGGCTATTTTTAAACTGGTATTTTCTTATCCTCGCAAAAGCCCTGTTGCTTATTGCTTCCATATAAAACGGTTCAAGTTCAATTGCCTTGTCAAAATCAATTACTGCGCCATCAAAGTCAAAATCGTCAAGTTTGGCTGTTCCCCTATAAAAATAACTATCAGAGTAATTGGCATTTAGTTTTATAGCATCATCCAATTTTTTTATTGCTGATTTAAAATCCTCATCCTTCATCAATCCCTTTCCTTTTTCAAGCAGGTCGTAAAATTTTTGTTCGTTTTTGGCAAATTGGGGCTTCTGGTCTGTAAAAAGCGTCTGACGCTTTATTACACCTGTGGAATAATAATCAACCCATAAACCATCATCAAGGCCATCCTTAAAACTGCCCTTTTGTTTTAATTTACCATTAGGAAAGTATTCTTCTGAATTGCCATTAGCAATGCCATTTGTATAATTTCTGAAAAATAATTTGCTGCCGTCTATTCTGTAGGCGCTTCTTAAACCTGCAACCTTACCATCTTTTAAATTACCTTCACCTTGTTTCGTCCCATTAAGAAAATAATCAATAAATGGCCCGGAATAAGGTGTTTCTGAATCCTTCAAATACCAGGTTCTTTCTCTATACTCCATTAATTTAGTGGTAGGGATTTTCTTTAGATCATCAGGCCTTTTTTTGAATTCTTTTGTAGTGATGGATATGATCTTATCAGCTCCTTTGTACCCCATTTTCTCAATGGCATCTTTGTTAGTTACCACCGTTAATTCAGCAACATCATCATTATTAAGAGTTCCTGATTCTTCATCAGGATCATCGATAATAGGCACATTGTCAACTATATACTGGATTCTAATATTCTTTGAAGTATCCTGGGCATGAACAGTAAAAGTGATGGTAAGAAATATTATGCAGAATAATACCTTTTTCATGGACATTAACTAAACGGCCACGCTTTTTAACTCCTTATCAAAATTTTCCATCATCAACACGGCAGCGCCAATCAGTTCGGCATCAAAGCCGAGATCGGATATTACCAATTCGGTGCTGGATGCCAGTCTTGGAATGCAATATTTATGAAGCGCCTGCTGGATAGGGGCCAGTAATATTTTGCCAACCCGCGCGCCGCGCCCGCTTAGTACAATGGTTTTAGGGTTCATAATGTGGATAAGAATAGCCAATGCCTTGCCTATTTTATACCCCGCATCAGATAGCAGTTCAATAGCAAACTGGTCGCCATTATCGGCAGCTTCCAGTATGGCATCGCCCAAAAGTTTGGATGGGTTATTATCAATTGTTTTTAAGCTGGTTACCCTGCCGTTTTTAATGCCCTCTATTGCCTTTTCGGCCACTACCAACATAGATGCTTCGGCCTCAAGACAACCCCGTTTGCCGCATACGCACAGCGCGCCATCTTCTGATAGTGGGATATGGCTCAGCTCTCCGGCAAAACCATCGTGCCCTCTAAATATCTCACCATTAACAATCATTCCTAAGCCAATACCCCAACCCAGGTTAATCACCATTACATCTTTTTGGTTTTTGGCTATACCAAACTTCTGTTCGGCTAAAGCGATCAAACTCGAATCGTTATCAATGTATACAGGCAACCCCGTTTGGATTGCTAAGTATTGTGTTAAGCTGCCGCCAGCATCCAAATAACTATAGTTAATGCCCTCAACTACGTTTACAAAGCCCGGCATCCCCATGCCTATACCGGCAATTTTCTCCTTTTGTACGGGAGCATCGGCTATGTAATTGTTTATGTTTTCAACCAATGCAGCAAGTGCACCCGGGTTGTTTAGTAGTTTCAGGTCAAATAGTAAGGCGTCGGCTACAGGATGGTTAAACAAGTCCAGCAGTTGAATGCGTGTAGTAAGCTGATCCATCGCCACTGCAAGAATGTACATGGCATCCGGTTTAATGGAATACAACAGCGGACGACGCCCACCACTTGACGGGGCATAACCCTGTTCAACCACAAAACCCTCGTCTATCAGTTCGTTTATGGCTTTGGCTATTGATGGGATACTTTTATCAAACAGTTCGCTTAACTCAGCGCACGACAAGGCTTTATCAAAATAAAGCCGCTTAACAATCATGCTTTTTAATTGCGTGCCTTTAACACTCTTAGGTTTAATTTCCATTAAATAATTTAGGTTTGCCAGGCTACAGAAACCTGACATATATAGCTTTTTAAATTATCTATAAAAGTAGTAATAATGAAACAAACTACAAGCGGGAGTTTTGAGTTGATCAGTAATATGTTACAAACTACAGGACTTTAACAAGAGAATAAAACAACTTGCAATTTTTCAATTAAAAATTATGGTTTAAAGGTTTATCTTTATCCCCCCGCCTGTTCAAGTGTCCACACTTGAACACATAAAAATGTAAGCGTCCACGCTTACATTACAAATAAATTCCCATATTTATTTCATGTCACGCAATGCCTCAACCGACGAGCTATATTTGTCACTTTAACAGTAACCGATTGGATAGATGTTTTTACCAGGCGATTGTATAATGATTTTATTATTGAAAACCTTGCCTGGTGCCAAAGGCATAAAAAACTCAACATTTATGCCTATGTGATAATGACAAATCATATTCACTTGGTTGCAAATGTAACCGAAGGCTCGCTTGGTGATGTTTTGGGACATTTTAAAACATATACTTCTAAAGAGATTTTTAAGATGATTGCGAATAACAACCAGGAAAGCAGGCGCGATTGGATGATCAATGCATTTGAGAAAGCCGGGAAATATAATCCCTTAATACAAATCATCAATTTTGGCAGAACGGCAACTATCCTGTACACCTTTATTCTCCGGCAGTTATTGAGCAAAAGATTGATTACATACACCAAAATCCGGTTAGGGCTGGCTTTGTAGGTGCGGCGCATGAGTTTTGGTATACCAGCGCCAATCCTGAAAGTCCTTTAAAAGTTAGTTTTTAATGTAAGCGTGGACGCTTACATTTTTTTTATTCAAGTGTGGACACTTGAACGGGCGTTGAAATCGAAGTTTTTGAAAGGTAAGTCTTCACATTCACGGTTCTAATGCACCTACTTCTCTACCTCAAACTCCTTCTTCAGCTTAATGTCTTCTGATGAGTTGCCTATCATTACCTGGAATTTGCCGGGCTCAACGGTCCAGTTCATGTTTTTATCCAGTATGGCAAGGTCGTCGGGATGCAGGGTGAACTCAACGGTTTTCTTTTCGCCGGGGTTGAGTGTTACCCGTTCAAAACCACGCAGGTCATACTCATAGGTGGTTACGCTGCTTATCTCCTGTTTCAGATATAGCTGCACCACTTCATCGCCTTTGCGCTGCCCGGTGTTGGTTACCTCAACCGTCACTTTTATATCGCCCTGCTGATGTTCTTTTTCGGGCGATACCTGCAGATTGCTGAAATCAAAAGTAGTATAGCTTAAGCCATAGCCGAAGGGATAAAGCGCACCGTTCACACTGGTTTTACCCCAGCTGTTGGCGCCACCCTGTCCGGCTTGTGAGCCTGGTTTAAACGGAAAGTTAAACTCTATTTGCCCTGTTGTTTTGGGAAAAGTAATGGATAATTTGCCGCCGGGATTATTATCGCCAAATAAGGTTTCTGCAATAACCTTTCCGCTTTCAGGCCCGGGGAACCAGGCTTCTAATATGGCGGGTATATATTTGTTTTCCCAGTTTACAGTAAGCGGTTGCCCGTTTATCATCACCATTACTACAGGTTTGCCTGTGGCTTGTAGGGCTTGTATCAGTTTTAGCTGTCTTCCGGGCAAGTTAAGCCCTGTACGCGAAAGGCTTTCGCCTACGCGGTCCACATCTTCACCAACAACAGCTAC
>JAQBOK010000257.1 GCA_028288085.1 Mucilaginibacter sp. | reverse complement strand
GCGTACTTTTTGTATCCACTGGTCAAGGCCATTGTCTACCGACGATTCCTTGTATTTCCAATGTGCGGCAAAACCTTTCTCGGCAATCTCGTTCATGCGGGTGGTGCGGATCTGCACCTCAACCCATTGGCCGCGCGGGCCCATTACCGTAGTATGCAGTGATTCATATCCATTAGCTTTCGGAGAGGATATCCAGTCGCGCAGACGATCGGGATTGGGGCGATACAGATCGGTAACTATCGAATAAGCCTTCCAGCATACTGATTTTTCATTTTCAGGTGTGCTATCCAGGATGATCCTGATGGCAAAAAGGTCATACACCTCCTCAAAAGGAATAGCCTTTTTCTTCATTTTATTCCAGATAGAATGAATAGATTTTGGCCTTCCAAACACATCGGCCTGCAAATCCTGCCCTTCAAGTACTTTCTTTAGCGGTTCTATAAAATCCCTGATAAATTTTTCCCGTTCAGCCTTCTTCTCATTCAGCTTATTTTTAATGAACTGGTAGGTTTCGCGTTCCATATATTTCATGGACAGGTCTTCCAGTTCAGATTTTATTGCATATAAGCCCAGGCGGTGTGCCAGCGGGGCATATAAATAAACCGTTTCAGACGAAAGTTTAAGCTGCTTATCACGGGGCATAAACTCCATGGTGCGCATATTATGCAGCCTATCGGCAAGCTTTATCAATATCACCCTTACATCATCTGCCAGGGTGAGCAGCATTTTGCGGAAATTTTCGGCTTGCAGAGAGCTGTTAGTATCAAATACACCCGATATTTTGGTCAGCCCATCAATAATTTTAGCTACCTTTTTTCCAAATTCTCTTTCAATATCGTCCAGGGTTACATCAGTATCCTCCACTACATCATGTAGTAAAGCACATACAATGGAGGTAGTTCCCAGGCCTATTTCTTCTGCAGCAATTTGTGCTACGGCTATAGGATGATATATATAAGGCTCGCCTGATTTGCGGCGCATATCTTTATGGCTTTCCAGCGCCATATCAAATGCCTTGCGGATCATTCGCTTATCGCCCTTTTGCAGGGTTGATTTACTGGCGCGTAGCAAGGCACGATATCTTTTCAGTATCTCATTCTTTTCAGCTTCTATATCAATCACTAAATCTTTCATGGTCACATCTGCGTATAATATTATTAACTTGCAACAAAATATTAAATTGCCAGTTATAATTTTAATACCAAAAAAATTGCTTTAATTTTGTACTACGTAAAATTATGAAATTTATTGGTTTTCTTTTGTTGTTATGCTGTTGGCTGGGAGTGGTAAAAGCCCAGGATCAAAAGGCACGTCCAATAGAACTTGGCAAAAATGATACCCTAAAAACGTATGTCACTCTTCTTGACGGGGAATTGGTTCCAATGATAGTAACAGAGGAAGTTAAAATTGTTGATGTCAGGATATTTAAGAGCAAGGCTGACCGCGATGCCTACAATCGTTTAAGGTACAATATTTACAAAGTATTGCCTTATGCGAAGTTTGCCGCTGAAAGATATCAGAAATTGCAGCGTGACCTGGCAACAACTGGAGATAAGAAGAAGCAGAAATTGATGGTTGATACCTGCGAAACACAAATAAAAGATCTGTTTAAGCGCGAAATTGAAAATCTGACAATTAGTCAGGGTGAGGTTTTGATCAAACTTATTGACAGGCAAACAGGTACTACCAGTTATGAAATGGTTAAAGAATTGAAGGGTGGAATAAAAGCTTTTATGTTTCAATCTGTTGCCCGCTTTTTTGGCCACAATTTAAAGGAAACGTATGACCCGTATGAAGAGCGCGATATTGAGGCTATTCTTCAGCAGGCGGGATACTACTCCTACAAAAATTAATAATGATTGATAACAGCATCTACCAGTTTAACATACAGCAGTTAGACGGTGAAGAAATAAACTTATCAGAATATAAAGATAAGGTCCTTTTAATCGTAAATACTGCGTCACAGTGCGGGTTTACTCCCCAACTTAAAGAGTTAACAGCCTTAAAAAATGAATTTAAAGACCAGGGTTTTGAAATACTGGCTTTTCCTTCAAATGATTTCGGTGGGCAGGAACCTTTAGAGGGGAAAGAAATAGCTGCCTTTTGTGAGATCACAGGTACAAATTATCCGGTTTTTGAAAAGATAAGAGTTAGGGGGCCATATGCGGATCCCTTGTATAAGTTTTTATCGGATAAAAAACAAAATGGTAAATTAAATTCTGTTCCCAGATGGAACTTTCATAAATATCTGATCAGCAAAGCGGGGTTGGTTACCGATTTTTTTTACCCGTTCACCAAACCAACATCCTCCAAAATCAGGAAGAAAATAGCTCGTTTGCTATCAAATAATCATTAATCACTTTTTTATTTATGCTTAAATTAGACATATTGGTTTTACCGGTTCATCCTGACGATGCTGAACTTGGCTGTGCAGGTACTATTTTAAAAGAGGTGGCCCGGGGCAGCAAAGTGGGTATTGTTGATCTTACGCGCGGTGAACTTGGTACCAGAGGAACGGCAGAGATCCGTGATAGTGAGGCCACTGAATCGGCAAAGATCCTGGGATTGGCCGTAAGGGATAATCTTTCGCTTCCTGACGGTTTTTTTGAAAATACCAGGGAATATCAGTTGAAAGTGATTGAAGTGATACGGAGGTATCAACCCAAAATAGTTATAACCAATGCTTATCATGACCGGCATCCCGATCATGGGAGGGCAAATGAACTGGTAGAAGCATCAGCCTTTTTAGCAGGACTGAGAAAGGTAGAGACCCGCTATAATGGCAAGATACAGGAAGCATGGCGCCCTGACCTGGTATTACATTTTATACAGGATAATTACATTAAACCTGATATTCTGATAGATGTAACCACGTACTGGGATGAAAAGATAAAAAGTGTACGCGCTTTTGGTTCCCAATTTTTCAATCCCGATTGGCAGGATGAGCCACAAACCTATATTTCATCCCCTGCATTTATAGAGATAATTGAAGGAAGAGCGAGGGAGTTTGGGAAAAGTATAGGCGTAAAATATGCGGAGGGTTTTACCTCAAGAAAGATTTTAGGAGTTGATAATTTGTTTGATCTTAAATAACGGATACGCGGATAACAGAAACACTTCAGTTTATTAAGGTGTTTCTATAATTCTAAACTCTTACATACTCAAAGCGATTATTATCATTGCTTCTTTCTCTTTTAAGCTTATTTTCTTTTGCAAGCTTTAAAAGTATTCCTGATAATTCAGACGTTTTAAAATCAGAATCATAATTCTCTTTGCAATACTCTGCAATGTCTGATATGGAATGCCTGCTACCAAAAAAATCAGTTGATAATAGCTGGTTTAAAATTTTGGTAGCTCCCGGTTTTTTACGGCCATGTGACGACGAAGAATTTTCGTCATCGTCCGTTCTTGATTTTCGCCCTCTTTTACTGAACACATCTGCACTCTCAGAATCACCCTTTTCTGATTCCATTATTACATCTAAAAGACGGTCTATAATTTTTACCTGAACGGCTTCGGAACGGAACGAATTAACAACTTCAGAAATTTCTAATAATTGTTTTTTTAATTTTTCAATATGCTTACTCATGATCGTTATCAACCCCCTGATGAATTGTTATAAAAAATACAAATTTAGCGGCCATAATAATTAAAAATATTGCCTATTGTGGTTAAAAAATAGTATATATTAATATATGGATAGGTAATAAACGTAGATATGCAATTATAGTATGTATAAGACGCAAAAAGCGCTTATTGTTTTAAAAAACAAGCGCTTTGTAGCAAAAATATTACAATGATATTATAATATGCCTAATATTTGTTCTAAAACCGAAAGGCCATCATCAATATGCCCATTATTCATAATAAGCGCGGGCCTGAAACGGATAGTGTGACTGCCGCATCCCAGGAACATTACGTCCTTTTTCATTCCCTCTTTAATGAAATTATCCCGTATTGTTTTATTAGGAAAATCAAATGCAGTAAGTAAGCCTTTGCCCCTGATATTACTTATTATAGAATGTCTTTCAGCAATTTTCGATAATCCATTTTGAAGATATTCACCAACATTGGCTGCATTTTCGCATAGGTTATCTTCCTCTATGATTTCCATTATTTTGGATGAGCGCACCATATCAACCAGACTGCCTCCCCATGTAGAGTTGATACGTGACGATACTCTGAATACATTATCTTCAACTTCATCTACCTTTGTACCAGCCAAAATACCACATACCTGCATCTTTTTACCAAAGGCCAAAATGTCCGGGCGGGCATTTTCGCCAAAGTGCTCGTGGCACCAGAATTTTCCGGTAAGCCCAACACCCGTTTGCACCTCGTCATAGATCAGCATGGCTTCATTTTCATCAGCCAGTTGCCTTAGTTGCTCTAAAAATTCCTGGCGCACATGGTTGTCACCACCTTCTGATTGTATAGGTTCAATAATGATGGCGCAAATATCATCTTTGTCTACTTCAAAAGCTTTTTTGATCTGCGCGATAGATAATGCTTCCCTGTTTAACAGGTCTTCGTGATTGCTATCCGAGTAAGGGAAATTGATTTGTGGAAATGATACTCTTGGCCAATCGAATTTGGCAAACCATTTTGTTTTAACAGCCAATGTATTGGTCAAACTTAAAGTATATCCGCTGCGCCCATGAAAAGCATGCTCAAAATGCAATACCTTAAACCCTCTTTCCCTGGTATATCCTTTTTCGAAATTCTTCTGAACTTTCCAATCCATTGCCACCTTAAGGGCGTTTTCAATAGCAAGAGAGCCCCCGGCTATAAAAAAGGCATGAGGAAGGTACTCCGGAATGCCCACACGATCAAAAGTTTCTACAAATTGCGCGTACTGAGTGGTATATATATCTGAGTTTGACGGATTAGTTAATGCAGCGAGCATCAGGTTTTTTTTGAAACCTTCATCATTAATCATTTTAGGGTGATTATAACCTAAAGGAACCGAAGCAAAGCAGGTAAAAAAGTCGAGATAGGTGCGTTTATGTTTGGAATCGTACATATAAACGCCTTTACTTTTTTCCATATCAAAAGTAAGATCGAAGCCATCGGCAAGGATGTGTTTCTTTAATGAATCCTGAACATTTTCTGGAGCAACCTGAAGGTTATACATAAGCAATCTGTTTATACAAATCTACTTAAAAGCGCTTAGAAACAAGAATTTAGGCTGTTTTTGAACCGGATAGCAAAAAAGTAACTTTAAATTGTTTAAACATAGTTTTTGGACTGAACTTTATTTTGGTCAATGAGATTTAATGTGCGGATGTGTAAATTTAAAATGTGCAGATGATCGTATTTCTGCTTAAAACCTTCATAAAACAGGCAATATCTAAAACTTATCCTTCATCCCTAATAACCCCCAAATCCCTCCAGTGTGTATAGCCAGTATGCGGCTACCAGGCTTAAAGTGATTTTTAGCAATAAGGTCATACAAAGCGTATAACATTTTGCCGGTGTAAACAGGCTCAATCAGCATTCCTGTATTGGCTACAAATTGCTTGATAAAGTGGATAAGTTCATCGGTTGCTTTGCCATAACCACCAAAATGATATTCGGTATGCAAGTGATAATCTGCAGGCTCGTTTAAAAAATTGTTGATGTCGTTCTTTAAAAATTCGCCGTTTTTAAGTACCGGTATTCCATGAAATTGGGTGGTAAGTCCGTGTTGGGTAATTCCAGTGATAATGCCAGCGGCAGTTGTGCCAGTGCCACAGGCGCAAAAGATATGATCGTAATTTTCGGTCAGCTCATCAATCAATTCACTGCAGCCTTGTGCTGCGAGGGCTGAAGCGCCCCCTTCATCAATAAAAAACGCTTTTTCGTCATCAGCAAAGTGTTTGTTAAACAATGCAGGTTTATCGCGATAGCTTTCCCGGTCGGTGAACAATAAATTCATGCCATGTAAACGGCATAGGAAAAGGGTATCATTGTTTACTTCTTCGCCGCGGACAATGCCGGTTGATTTGAAACCGAATTTTGCGGCCGCGGCTGCCATTGCCAGCAAGTGGTTGGAATAGGCACCACCAAATGTAACCAAGTGCGTTTTTTGTTCGGATTGCGCTTGTTTTAGCAGGTATTTTAGCTTGCGCCATTTATTGCCCGATATAATGGGATGTATCAGGTCGTCGCGCTTAATGAAAACCTTTAGCTCCTGTTCATCAAATAATTTATTCTGTATCTGGTGAACAGGACTAAAAATCTCGAAATCAATATTCATTCAACAAATTTAGAAACCAAATCCGAAACCGGCGTTAAATGATTTGTATTGTGCGTCGCTATAAGAAGCATAAAGGCGGAAGAAAGCTAAATTTAACTGGAACCCTACATCTGCACGTAAACCGCTGATGGTATTTTCCTGTATGTTTATTGGATTGGTAAAAGTGGTATAAACCGGCTGGTTTGCCAGGGTTGAGTTGGTTGTTACGGGGTAATTTCCAATAGCCGCGGCATTAGTGCTTGCTGTATTATAGCCAATTGCCAGGAACGGGGTGAAAAACAATAGCTTTTTTGAAATAATGGCCTGTGCTATAAAACTGGTAAAATGGCCCTCGATATGCTGGTTGCTGAAATCACTTGATTGTTGCCCATTGGCCGGCTGTGCGCCATTATCCGGTTGAACATTTAGGGCGATATTTGCATTCATCCTGCTGTATCCGAGGGCGATTGCCAGGTCGAACGGAACTAGTTTATTGGCCTTTTTGCCTATGAAATCCTGCATAATGTTATGTTTTAAGCCAAAGCCTATCATTGATACCGAGCCCACGTTGCTTCCGAAATTAGTTTTGGG